>CAISZN010000294.1 GCA_903889985.1 uncultured Hyphomicrobiales bacterium
CAAGCTCGGTCACTTCGTCTATGAGGTCACCGACATCGAACGCACCGTCAAGTTCTGGCGGGAAGTCATGGGCTTCACAGAGGTCGAGCGCAACAAGCACGGCATGGTCTTCTTCCGCTGCGGTAAGGACCATCACGCGATCGGCCTGCGCCCCATGCGCGAGGGCAAGCTGCCGCACCGCGACATGCGCGGGTCCCTGCAGGTCGAGCATCTGGCGTTCGAGGTCGACAACGCTGACGTTCTGTTGAAGGCCAAGGCTTTCTTCAAGGCCAATAACATTCCGATCACTTTCGAGGGCCGCAAGGGTGCTGGCTGTAACACTAGCATCAACTTCCTCGATCCGGACGGTTACGAATTCGAGATCTATTGCGAAATGGATCAGATCGGTGAGGACGGACGGCTTCGCCCCGCCAAGCTGTTCCGCCCGGCTGACCCGCTTGAGGACGCCATTGCCAATCCTGTGACCAAGGAATGGTGAAACAGGCAAGCCCCTGATTCAGGCTGAACACATCAAGGGCGCCGTCCAATTGGATGGCGCCCTTTGCTTTGGAGACATGCCTGCCGCTTGCCTGCCCGCGGCGAACAGCGCAAAATGATCATCGAAGTGGCCCCGGACTCACCGGATAGACCACGCGACGGGGAGGACATGATGATTGCGCTCAAGCGCGCTGCCGCGAATGCGCCCTTGGCCTGCCCGTCTGTCTGCGATCACGCTACCGGCATGGTCGAAGGGAACTCAAGTGGCAGGATTTCAACACATGACTGAGTCAACGCCAGCGGCCGGCCCTACTGTCCGAGACCAAGCCCGCAAATTCATGCTCGAACCCTATCTGGACTGGGCTGAGGCGCAAGGCGTTCCGATCCACGAGGACTTCGCCATCGACATGCTCGCCATCGAGGCGAAGCCTTGGGCTCGCTTTGGTCTCAATGGAGCCATCTGCCATCTGAAGGGGCGCGACGATTTCCTCACGACCTTTCTGCTTGAGATCCCGCCGGGCGGCTCCGGGGCCCCGACACGCCACATTTATGAGGAAGTGGTCTATGTCCTGTCGGGCCATGGCTCGACGACAGTCCAGATTGGCGACCAGACCCATCATTTCGAATGGGGCCCGCGCAGCTTTTTCTCTGTGCCATTGAATGCCACCTATCGTCATTTCAACGGCTCGGGTCGCGAACCGGCGCGGCTTGCTGTTACAAACAACCTGACCTTCCTGATGAACCTGTTCCGCAGTGACAGCTTTATCTACGACAATCCCCATGCCTTCCCCGAACGGCAGGGCGGCATCGGCTATTTCGCGGGCGAAGGTGAATATATCGAGGTGCTGCAGGGTCGCCACCAGTGGGAAACGAACTTCGTTGCCGACCTTGCGGATTTCGAGCTGAAGGCAATGCCTACGCGCGGCGCCGGAGGCACAAGCATCCGCTTTGTGCTCGGTGACGGCTCCATTGGATGCCACTGCTCGGAGATTCCGGTCGGCACCTACAAGAAGGGACACCGGCACATGAATGGCGTCGTGATCCATGCCGTGACCGGCAAGGGATACTCGCTGCTCTGGTATGAAGGGGAGAAGGACTTTCATCGAGCCGATTGGCAGCATGGCGTCATCTATGCCCCGCCGGATCAGATGTTCCATCAGCACTTCAATGTTTCGTCGAAGCCTTCCCGCTATCTTGCCGTCCAAATGGGAAGCGTTCGCTATCCCATGACCCAGGGCAAGCGCGACATCTGGGCGCCAACCGGCAATTTTGCGAAGCCGGTAGAGGAAGGCGGGATGCAGATCGAATATTCTGATCAGGATCCGCGAATTCACAGGCTTTGGCTTGAAGAAATGTCGAAGGCTGGAGTTGAACCGAAGATGGATAAATTCCACAAAGGGTGAAGACTCGGGAGAACCCAATGCATATCGGTATGAGCATCGTCTCGCGCACATCACCGGCAGCCCTTGCTGCTGGTCTTCTGCTCCTTACCGCAGGCCAGTCGTCAGCCCAGCAGTCGGTGGAGGCCTTCTACAAGGGAAAGACGGTGACGATCACCGTTGGCGGCACACCAGGCGGTGGCTATGACAATGATGCTCGTGTCGTAGGCCGGCATCTGGGCCGTTTCGTACCAGGCCATCCGAACTTCATCATTCAGAATATGCCCGGCGCCAAAGGTCTTACCAATGCGAACCGACTTTACCAGACGGCTCCACGCGATGGGACCTGGATCTCCGTCCTGCAACGCGGACTCATCAGCGCTCCTTGGCTGAATCCTCAGGGCGTACAATTCGACGTGCAGAAATTGAACTGGCTTTTCAGCAGCGCAGCCGAGCCCGGTGTCGCCATCGTCTGGAGCGCTTCATCCAATGCGACCAGCGCCGACCTCCGAAATCAGGAGATCGTCATCGGCGGCGCCGGAGATTCCGCGATCATCCCGCAGGTCTATAATTATACTACAGGAAGCCGCTTCAAACTCGTCACAGGCTATCCCGGAACATCAGATGTCGTGCTTGCCATGGAACGGGGTGAGGTGCAGGGCATCGGCTATTATTCGTCAAGCAACATCTTTGAACGCAATCGCAGTTGGCTGACCGAAGGTAAGGTCCGGGTCCTCCTGCAAACCGGCAGCAAGCGTCACCCTGAATTACCTGACGTTCCCCTCGTCTCGGATCTGGCGCTCAATGAAACAAAGCGTCAGGTTCAGGACCTCTGGCTTGCACCGCTTGAAACAGCTCGCCCCTTTGCCATGCCGCAAGATGTGCCCAAGGATCGCGTCGCAGCCATTCAGGCGGGCTTCGCCGCTATGCTGAAAGATCCGGACTTTCAAACTGACGCGAAGAACAGCGGCATGGTCGTCGATCCGCGCAGCGCAGAAGAGATCCGCACCATCATTTCAATGATCGCCAAGAGCCCCCGGAATGTGATCGATGAAGCCCGACGCGCTGTGCAGGAAGAATAGCCTTGTCTACTTGACGGCTGCAGCTCTTGGAAGGCTGGATCAAGACACTCTGCTTCGCAGCGCATCAGCGACAGCCCGATAGGATGCTTTCGGCTGGAGCAGTGCGTCAAAAAGCAATGGGCGAGGCTGACGCTGGGATCCAGAAGGTCTCGGATAAACGCTCGGGTACCAGCTCAAAGGATCAATGAGATCCCATGTGATGACAGCCTTGACCGCTGGCTCACGAAGAGCAACCAAGAGAAGCTCGGAATAGCGCTTTGCC
>CAISZN010000295.1 GCA_903889985.1 uncultured Hyphomicrobiales bacterium
GCCACCTCGGTCATCGCGGGACAGGTGAATGCCAACGGGCAGGTCTATCTCGTCAATCCAAACGGCATTGCCATCACGCCCACCGGCAGCGTCGCAGCTGCCGGCTTCGTGGGCTCGAGTCTCGACATCACGAACGAGGCCTTCATGTCGGGCGCCCGCAGCTTCCTTGGCAATTGCCATTCGGCTGCCGTTACCAATGCGGGCAGCATTGCCGTTTCCGAGGGAGGCTTCGCCGCCCTGATCGGTGGCGAGGTCGAGAACTCCGGCACCATCACCGTGCACGCTGGCAAGGTAGGGCTGGCCTCTGGCGAGCAGGTCACCCTCGATTTCACCGGAGACGGCTTCCTCCAGGTCGCTGTACCCACTCAGAGCGGCGATCAGAGCCGCGCCCTCGTGCGCCAGAGCGGTGTGATCCGCGCCCGCGATGGTCTGGTTGAACTCAGGGCTGCCACGGCGCGCGATGCGGTGCGTGAGGCCATCAACATGTCGGGTGTCATCGCGGCCCGCGGCATCAGCCAGGACAAGGGCGGCACCGTCATCCTCGATGGCGGCGAAGGCGGCACCACCCGCGTCACGGGCCGCATCGTCACCTCGGCCAAATCCAGCAAGACGATGGCCGCCAGCCCGAAGACCGGCGGAAAAATCGATATTCTCGGGCGCAACATTGCCCTGTCAGGCGCCAGGCTCGATGCCAGTGGTTCGGCGGGCGGCGGCACGATCCGCATCGGCGGTGACAAGGGTGGCAGCGGGCCGCTGCCCAATGCGGACAAGGTGAGCGTGGACTCCCGCTCCGTCCTGCGGGCAGATGCAATCCAGTCAGGCAACGGCGGCACGATCATCGTCTGGTCGAATTCAGCCACCGCTTTCGCAGGTCGCCTGAGTGCAACCGGCGGTCAGGCATCCGGCAACGGCGGCTTCGCCGAAGTCTCGTCCAAGGGCCTGCTGTCTTTCACCGGCATGATCGACCTGACAGCCCTGAAAGGCACGCCAGGCACCCTGCTGATTGATCCCTATGACGTAGTAATTTCTGAAGATCCAGGCTCCGACATCTCGAGTGGCGACTTTTCCGCTACGTCGACCAGCGTGATCAATGTAGCCACCCTTCAGGCTGTACTTGCCAATGGCAGCGTCCAGATCAGCACAGGCGCATCAGACAGCGCCGGGACCGGTGGCACGATCACCATTTCCAGCGCCCTCACGTGGAGTGGAAGGTCAACCAACCTCACCCTGACGGCGGCGAAGGGCGTCGTGATCGGCGCCACAGTCACGGATGGTTCGCTGGGAACCCTCACGCTCACTACTGGGGATAGCTACGGCCTGACTTTCACGAATGGCGGCAAGATCGATTTTCCAACGTATTTTGCTGCAACGGGCCTGCCCTCGAGCCATCTCACGATCAACGGAACTACCTATCAGCTCGTCAATTCGATGGACGGGCTCGCGGCCCTGCAGAATAGCTCGGGCAGCTTCGCCCTCTCATCCGATCTCGTGTCGAGCCAGACCTATACTTCCTCCGTCATCGCCACCTTCCGGGGCCGGATCGAAGGCCTCGGCCACAAGATCAGCAATCTCAGCATCACCGGCTCGGCTCAGACCCTCGGACTGATCGGAACGGCCACAAGCGCCACCATCAGCAACCTCACCCTCGATGGCGGCTCAATCACCAATAACTTCACGGGCAGCGCATCGAATACCGGCACTGGCGCCCTCATCGGCTCCGGGACCAATAATTCGATTTCTGACGTGACCTCGTCGGTGGATGTTGCGGGTGGCACTACTAAGACAGGCGGCCTGATTGGCTACGCGAATGACACCAACATCAGCTTTGCAAGTACAAGCGGTTCGGTCACCGGCTTTGAAATGGTTGGCGGCCTGATCGGGAATTTTGCGGCGTCAAGTCAGTCCGTGGTCATCACCGATAGCGCATCGTCGAGCAACGTGGTTGGCAGCGGCAGATTTGTCGGCGGACTGATCGGCTATGGAAGCGCGGGCACCGTCCAGCACAGTCAGGCGTCAGGAACTGTTTCGGGGACGAAGGGGGTCGGCGGACTGATCGGGAGTGCCACCACAGGCCTCACACTCTCTGATAGCCACGCTTATGGAGAGGTGACGGGCACCGCTGCCACGGGCGGTCTGGCTGGAGTGCTTCTCAATGCGACTGTGAGCAATTCCGGGTCCGAAGGCCTCGTGCGACAGGCAAATTCAACGACCCCGCAAGTTGTAGGATTCGGTGGCCTTGTTGGCTCGATGACGAACGGCTCGCTGAAGGATGTGTATAGTCTCAGCAACGTTGAAGCGCCCGCGGCACAACAGGTTGGGGGCCTCGTTGGCGGTCTCTTCGGTGGGTCGATCGATTCTTCCAGTGCATCCGGCGCCGTCGTCGGCTACAGCCGGGTCGGCGGTCTTGTCGGCTATCAGACTTCTTCAGGAACGGTCAGCAACAGCAGCGCCACGGGAAACGTCAGCGGGACCGGTTCGATCGGTGGCCTCATCGGATCACTCGTCGGGGGGACGGTCACAAATGCCTCGGCATCCGGCTCCGTGATTGAAACCACACCCGGAAGCAGCTTCGGGGGCCTGATTGGCGTCTCCTCCGGTGGCAGCACCGTCACGAACGGCAGCAGCACCAGCAATGTCTCTGCGCCCAACTCAACCGAAGTCGGTGGGCTGGTCGGAAGCGCCACGAACACAAACATCACCGGCTCCAAGGCGGCTGGCAATGTCACCGGAACCATGAATGTTGGAGGTCTGGTCGGCATTTACACAAACACGGGAACTGCCTCAAGTTACTCGATCACGGGCAGCTCGGCGTCCGGCGACGTGGTTGGCATAACCTCGGTGGGAGGATTGCTGGGCTTTTTCAACAGTCAGGGCCAACTTCTAACGCTGGATAACAGTTCTGCAACCGGACACGTCACGGGCACGAATGGAGTCGGCGGATTGATCGGATTGCTCGACAATGCCCTCGTGACCAATTCCAATGCGACAGGCGCTGTCCAGCAAAACGCGGATGGCCAGTCCTTCGGCGGATTGATTGGCGGCGCTAACGACGGCAGCGTCAGCAATTCCTTCAGCACCGGCAATGTCTCGGCGGCTGGCTCCACGGATGTCGGCGGCCTGATTGGAACAGCGAGCGACATCACCATCTCAGGCACCCATGCGACCGGCAGCGTCATCGGCCTGACCAATGTGGGCGGGCTCATGGGCAGCTTCTACGGCGTGAATCAGGTGCCAGAGCTCCAGCACAGCTGGGCGTCCGGCGACACGACCGGCAACGCCAGTGTTGGCGGGCTCATCGGAGTGGCCAGCGATGTCACCATCTCGGGCACCTATGCGACCGGCAATGTCACCGGCCAGTTATATGTGGGGGGGCTATTAGGCAGCTTCTCCCAAGGGGCTTATGCGACCAGTCTCACGGATAGCTGGGCGTCTGGCACGACAACAGGCGGCTCATATGTCGGCGGACTGATCGGCTCGATGGACCAGGTCAGTGTCTCAAGCTCATATGCCACGAGCGCGGTTCAGCAGAACGCAACAGGCGACAGTTTCGGCGGGTTGATCGGTTACGCAAGCGGCGGCCACGTGAGTTTTTCTTCCAGCACCGGCAATGTCTCGGCCGCGGACTCCACGAATGTCGGCGGGCTGATCGGGTACGCAAGCGATGTCACCGTTACAGGCACCCATGCGACCGGCAGCATCACCGGCCAATCAAATGTGGGCGGACTATTTGGCAGCTTCGCCGGACAGAAGCAGGTTCCCACGCTCACGAACAGCTGGGCGTCAGGCGACACGACTGGAAACACCAGTGTTGGTGGGCTGATCGGCTCGGCCAGCGATGTTGCAATATCTGTTACCTCTGCCAACGGGAACGTCATCGGCCAATCAAATGTAGGTGGGCTTCTGGGCAGCTTCTCCCAAAACAATTATGCAACAAGTCTCGCGAACAGCTGGGCGTCAGGTACGACAACGGGCGGCTCATATGTCGGCGGACTGATCGGCACGATGAACCAGGTCAGTGTCTCAACCTCATATGCCACGGGCGCGGTTCAGCAGAACGCAACAGGCGACAGTTTTGGCGGGCTGATCGGCTTCGCAAGCAGCAGCAACGTGAGCGATTCCTATAGCACTGGCAATGTCTCGGCGGCCGATTCAACGAATGTCGGCGGGCTGATCGGCTTTTCAAGCGATGTCACTATCAATGGCACGCATGCCACCGGGAACATCATCGGCCAATCATATGTGGGCGGCCTGTTGGGCAGTTTCGGCGTCCAGAATCTGGTGCCCACGCTCACGGACAGCTGGGCATCCGGCACAACAACTGGCGGTTCAAATGTCGGCGGCCTGATCGGGTCGGCGAACAATGTCCGTGTCGAAACCTCAAATGCGACCGGGACTGTCGATGGCACGAGTTCCGTCGGCGGCCTGATCGGGTCGGCGGCTAATATTTCCATGTCCTCTTCATATGCGACAGGCGCTGTTAGCGGCGCATCCGAAGTGGGCGGCCTCATTGGCACATTGAACCAATCCGATGTCAGCAACTCACATGCCACGGGCGCGGTTCAAAGAAACGGCTACGGTCAAGCCTTTGGTGGATTGATCGGCTTCGCCGACACCGGAAGCGTCAGCAATTCCTACAGTTCGGGCGCTGTCTCGGCGATAGGCTCTTCAGGCGTTGGCGGACTGATCGGGATCGCTTTTGATCTCTCCATCATTAGCACCCATGCGACCGGCAATGTTTCCGGGTCTGCATCCACAGGCGGTCTTCTTGGCAGCTTCTTGGGCCTTAATGACACCCCGCAGGTCATTGACAGCTGGGCCTCAGGCAATGTCGGCGGCACCGAATACGTTGGCGGCCTGATCGGCTCCGGGAACAATATCAGCGTCGCAAGATCCTACGCAGTGGGTCTTGTCACCGGCAGTTCCTCAGTCGGCGGCCTCATTGGTGACTTCGAGATGAGTCAGATCGCGGACACCTACGCGACGGGAACCGTGACCGGCAACGCGATTGTCGGCGGCCTGATTGGCACCCTGGAAAACGGAAACCTCAGTAAGTCCTTCTCCACCGGCCGCGTTTTGCAGGCCGGGGCGGGAAACCAGTTCGGCGGGCTGGTCGGATTCGTCGACAGCAGCACAATTCAGAAGGCCTATAGCAGCAGCCCGGTGTTGGCCCCCAACTCAGATCAGGTTGGTGGCCTCGTTGGTCGGGTTGGGTGGAGCTCGATCCAGGAAGCCTATGCCTCTGGAGCCGTGAAGGGCGCGAGCAATGTGGGTCCAGTCATTGGATTCGCTGATGATAATGTCACAGTGCAATCGACCTATTGGGACGTGGCATCCACTGGGCTCGCCACCAGCAGCTTTGGCCTTCCCCTGACGCGCGGGGTCCTGCCCAGCGACTTCGACGCGACAGTCTGGGGTGTCGTCGATGGGATCAGCAATCCCTATTTCCTATCGTCTTTCTCAGGTACGCCGGTGGCCATCACCGGAAGCTTGCGGACCATGTCGGGGACCGGAAGTACTGACATTGAAGGCATCACACTTTCGGCAACGAATGGCACCTCGACCTATTCAAACACTGGCAGCAGCGGCGCGGACGGCCAATATGTGATCCTTGCAGATCCCACCATCCGGCAGGCTGGCTGGTCCGTGGCTCTGAGTGGCAGCAGCGGCTCGGTTCGCCTTCTGCAGGACGTCGCCCCTGTGACGCGAGACGTCGCCCTTGTGACGGGCGCCTTCACCTACGCCTCTCAGGCATCAACCTATGATGCTTTGGCAAGCGAGGCCGCAGGCGTCGGCACGACACTGCTGAACAATTTCGGATTTGACGTGTCCGGTCGTGCGAAGGCCTATTTCGTGTCCGGTGACATATCCATGGGAAATGTCTCGGAAAATTCGTCCCTCTATCTGCAGGCTGGCGGTTCCATTACCGTGAACGGACAGGTCGCGATCAATGGAACCGCGACCCTGATTGCAGGGCAGAATGTCCTGCTGAATGAGGACACAACAGTGCAGGCGCAATCGCCGATCGTGGCTGCGCTGAATGGTTATTTCGAGAATGCAGGTGGCGCGCAGGCCATCCAGGCCACGTCCGGCAGCTGGCTTGTCTATGCAAAGGACCCAGCCGACAGCAGCTTCAATGCCCTCTGGAGCAACAATGTTCCGCTGGCCAATATGTCCTATGAGGCAGCCACGTCATCGGGTGTCAGCGGCAACCTCTATGCCTTTGGTGGCAAGCTGCCCATGCAGGCAACCCCGAGGGCCTTGTCGAAGACCTATGGCGACACTGCCGTGTTCGATCCGACTACGGATATTGTCTTCACCAATCCGAACGCGGATGCCTATCCCGTCAATCCAGCCGCGAACCTGACAGCCACGATGACGAGTGCTGGCAACAGCGTCACCGCGCAAGTTGGGCAGTATGATCTGCAGCTGGACCTGAGTTCCGCCAATTATCAATTCTCGACAGATGTCGGGACGCTGAACGTGACAGCGCGGCCCATCACCGTCACCGCTAATAATGTCTCGCGCACCTATGGCGATGCCGACCCCGCCCTCACATGGCAGATCACTAGCGGCAATCTCGTCAATGGCGACAGCATTTTGGGCTCACTCACAACCTCCGCAGGTCTAACGAGCAACGTGGGCGGCTACACCATTTCGGCGGCAGGGCTGGCAGCTTCAGCCAACTATGCGCTGACCAGCACGGATGGCACGCTCTCCATCACTCCACGCTCTATCGCCGTCACGGCCGACAATGCATCGCGCACCTATGGCGATGCCAACCCTGCCCTCACCTGGCAGATCACCAGCGGCAATCTCGTCAATGGCGACAGCATTTTGGGCACACTCACAACCTCCGCAGGCCTGACAAGCAATGTTGGCGGCTACACCATTTCAGCGGCAGGGCTGGCAGCTTCAGCCAACTATGCGCTGACCAGATACGATGGCAGGCTCACTATCACCCCACGCTCGATCACCGTGACGGCCGACAATGCAACGCGTACCTATGGTGATGCCAACCCTGCCCTCACCTGGCAGGTCACCAGCGGCGATCTCGTCAATGGCGATGGGCTCTCGGGCACGCTCACAACCTCCGCAGGCCTGACAAGCAATGTTGGCGGCTACACCATCTCCGCGGCGGGGCTGGCGGCTTCAGCCAACTATGCGCTGACACGCAAGGACGGCACCCTTGCCGTCACAGCACGTCCGATCCAGATCGCAGCCACAGATGTTTCCAAGGTCATCGGAACAGCAGATCCTGAGCTGCCCTATAGCCTTCAGGCGGGCGCAGGCCTCGTCAATGGCGACAGCTTCAACTTAAGGCGGGCGACCGGCGAAACGGTTGGCGCCTATGCGATCGGACTGGGGACCTTTGCCAAAGCTGCAGATTACCTGATCACTTTCACGTCCGGCACGTTCACCATCCTTCAGGGGCCGATTACCGGCGCCTCCAACTTGCTGACGTCATCAACGAGTTCCATCGACAGCGTCATTCTGCCATCTGTCAGTACAATCACCATGGCGCCAGCGATGCTGTCGATCAATTCTGCCACATTCCTGGCACTTGACGGGGAAAACGGCCCCAGCGGAGCAACCCTCACGACTGAAACGAGCGACACGACAGATGCCTTCCTTGTCTACCAGTCCGAACGCCACGCAGCAGATGGATCCTGTCTGCACTTGAACCTCTGTCTTACACCGTCCCGCTGATGCTGATTGGATGATCAGGCTGAAAGAACACCTCGCGTCGCCGACACTGAGTACGCCATGCGATCGGACGTCTTGCGTACCAGTCCTCGATTCAGGTCAAGGACCGGGATCCTGGTCTGATCTATAGGCGGAAAATGAAATTCAGAGGGGCCTTATCTGTCCCGCTTGGGTTTGAAGGACCGCCTGAATTCGTCCACCGCCGGCGCCGGCAGGCGGACCTAGACAGGGAATCTCGGCTTGCTTGCCCCGCTTCCATGTCTGGCCGGTGCCGCGGTGGACGTCTCCAACCATCTCGCAGCCTCAAGGCAACGCGTGACTTGATTGGGTTCGATCGTGCTCGGTACCGATGACCAGAGAAACATGCGAGGGATCCACCGTATGTCCTCGGCGAGAGACCATAACGCCCCAGCGCATTCAGGAGACCTGTAAGCGGCCGTCTCTCGATCAGGACGCTATCCTCTGACCGCGACCTGGCCTCAAGCCACCGAGGCGGCACTTGCTGCCGGGCCGATATTCATCGCAAGGCATGAGCGCTCTTCGCCGTCCTATCGCGAAAATGGCGCGCCATTGTCGCGATGACCTTTGTCTTCGCGCCTTATGAGAGCGCCAGCAAACAAGCGATCAAAGGTTAGCAGCAACCAGAGCTAGCTGGACGTGAACCAACGGATTTGCAGAGACGCTGCGCCCCTTGAACTATTTGCGCTACCAGCCTCTTCAAAGAAGAGGGATGGCTCCCCGAGCAGGACTCGAACCTGCGACCATTCGATTAACAGTCGAATGCTCTACCAGCTGAGCTATCGGGGACCGCGCATCAGCGTGGAGGCGCGTATAGCAAGCTCAGGGAGGCTTGCAAAGAGGTAATCGTACCTTGCTGAAGGGATTTCTCACAGGAGATCATTCTCATCCCGAATTCGACACCTCAGGTCCGGAAAAGTCTCGCCTGCGCCTTGCGATCAGCCACCCTCCTGCGCTATGACCCCGGCAGGCTGTTTGCGCGGCCTGTGAGGCCTCGTGGCGGAGTGGCTACGCAGAGGACTGCAAATCCTTGCACCCCGGTTCGATTCCGGGCGAGGCCTCCAACAAAATTATGACTTGGCTGGCAAGCCGTCCTGATCGAACTTCCCTCAGGCTCATTTCAGACTTCCTTTGGGGAATGTCATGCGTCCGGGCGGCTCGTTCGAGCGAGGCAAGGCGCAAATCATGCCACAGCCCGACGCAGAAAAATGGACTGCCGAGTTTGACGTTCCAAATGACGATCTGAGACCGGACTGCCAGCCGGAAAGTCGATCAAAAATGGCAATCGGCATGGATCTCTTTCCCAACTAATCTGCACCGTCGATCCGTTGGATATGGCTCCCGAAGCATCGGTTCCTCAGGTCGGGCGGTCTGGTCCATTCATCGACACGCGAAGCAGCTCCAGGTTGAAACTCCTTGCACCATGATGTGGGGCCGGGCGAGGTCACCACGCATGCATCGATCCTAAAAACGCACTTTTAGAGCATCTCGCCATCTTGATGGGATGTGCTGCCCTATTCCGCAGATCGACTCAATTGGACTGAAAGACTTCAGGGCCCGGAAACGGGCAAGCGCCTAGATGGCTTTTTCCGAGATGCAGTCGGAGCCAAGGCCAATGATTGTCCAGCGCACATCACATGTGTTTCCCGCCGGAGCTGCCCAGCGCAGCTCCATCTCACGGGCAGCCGCCCCAACGACCGCTGTCATGGGAACTCCGCGGAGCACCCTCAGGCAGGCGGAAAAGGTCGAGCCTCCGCCGATCGACTTCACCTCACCCAAAGTTTCCACTGGTGTGCAAGAGGCACTCGGCAAGATCTCGGCCCGGTGACGCCGCAAGGGGCCACCAGGCCTTTCGTAGGCTCGCCGGTCAAGACTTGACCCAGGCATCCATGCCGGGCGTCACGCCGGCCTTTTTCATCTCTTCGAGCCAAAGCGCGTGAATGCGCGGATCCTGATCGTCGAATTCGATCTGGTTGCCGCCTTCCTTGATGCTGAGCGACGAGCGCTGGCGCTGGCCTTTTTCGCCGATCATGGTCTGGCGCTTCTTCTGCGTGAAGGGATAGCGCACATTGCCGATGCCCATGGCGAGATAACGGGCCGGCTCATGGCTCGTGTTGAAATGCTGGTGCAGCTGACCATCGCAGGGTGGGAACACGACGCCATGATGCCAATCGATGCGCGTGTAGTCGGTGTCGCCTTCGTACCAAAGCAATGAATAGCCATGGCCAGTCACACAGATCACGTGGGTGCCAGCGCCGTGCCGATGTCCCTTTTTGTAGGTCCCAACCGGCATTTCCGACATATGGCCTGACATGATGCCTTCAGCGAGGACGAATTTGATATTGCTCGAACCACCGCCACGATCCGCATAGGACTGCAGGCCAAGCACCGACATGTCGGGAACGAAGTTTGTTTCCCAGAGATGATTGCCGGCCCGGATCGGGATGAAGGTCCCCTCGCCTGTGTAATAGTTTTCCTGCCCCTCGCGGTCGATGAATTCCGCCGGATTATCGAAGATGAAGCGCTCGTTATGAAAAGTGTTCATGACCAGCGGCATGTTGCTGGTCGCGCAGATCAGCGCCCGTTCACGCCCCCCCGCATTGAAGAAGCGATGGGCGACGTTGATCGGGATCGAGAACATCGATTTGGGACCCCATTCGAAACTCCGCTTCCGACCATCGGGAAATTCCAGCTGGGTGCTGCCATGACCGTCGAGAACGTAATAGATGTCCTCGAAAATATGCTTGATCGTGCCGGTCGAACCGCCGGGGGCGACCTCATAGAGGAACATGTTGTTGAAATCGCCACGGCCCGTCAGGTGGACGGCGGCC
Source organism: uncultured Hyphomicrobiales bacterium (assembly GCA_903889985.1). GTDB lineage: Bacteria > Pseudomonadota > Alphaproteobacteria > Rhizobiales > Beijerinckiaceae > Terripilifer. The sequence goes on from CAISZN010000295.1 coordinate 10,554, forward strand.
GCCTTGGTGTCAACGCGCGCCCAGTGACCGGTCTCAACGGTGAACAGGTCAATGGCATAGCCGCCGTCAATGACCGGGATGCCTTCGCCATTGACCCACTCCAGATAGGGGTCGACGCCATAGCGCGGTGTTGTGGTCTCAGATTCAGTCATGGTCCTCCCTCATGGTTCTTGCGGGCCTCCATAGCATACACGGGCGAGGCAATCACAGAAGGGTGTCGCGGGCCTTGGGAATTCCTGCGACGACCTCAAACGGACGTCGATCCGGCATTCACCAGGCGGCACGGGATCTCAAAGCGAAATTTTAAACTTCGAAGCTCATTCTCGGCGAAATCTTAATCGTGCCCCGGATTCGCGACATGTTGAGCAAAGCCCTTGGATGGCGGTCTGGTGATAGCGGTCTGGTGAGCGCGCTTTCACGCTCTCTTGCTCTCATCGAGTTCGACCCCACCGGCCGCATCCTTGATGCCAATGAGAATTTTTGCCGCGTCATGGGCTATTCCCCGGCAGACCTTCGCGGCAAGCACCACAGCATGTTCGTTGAGCCAGCCGAGGCTAAAAGCCCGGAATATCAAGCTTTCTGGGCCAAGCTCGGCAGGGGCCAGTTTGATGCCGGCGAGTATCTGCGTTTCGGCAAGGACGGCAAGGCAGTCTACATCGAAGCGACCTATAATCCGGTTCTCAGCTCCGGCGGCAAGGTCCAGAAGGTCGTCAAGATCGCGACGGATATCACCCTGAAAAAGCTGGAATCGGCTGAAAACACCGCCAAGCTCACTGCGCTCTCACGCACGCAGGCCATCATCGAGTTTGATGCAGAAGGCAAAATCCTGACGGCAAATGACAATTTCCTCGCGGCCTTTGGCTATCGGCTCGATGAGATCCAGGGCAAGTACCACCGGATCTTCATGGATAGCGTTGAAGCGGCGCTTCCCGAATATGCTCGTTTCTGGGAGCGTTTGCGGGCTGGTGAACAGGTCGCAGGTGAATTCCGCCGAACCGGAAAGGACGGCGCAGCGGTCTGGATCCAGGCCTCATACAACCCGGTCTTCGATTTCAGGGGGCGGGTCGTGAAGGTGGTCAAATTCGCCACCAACATCACCCCCCGTGTTGTCGCTGTGAACCGGATCGCCCAGGCCCTGACCGCCCTCGCAGATGGCGATCTTGAGCATCGCATCACGGAAGCCTTCAATGCGGAATTCGCCCAACTTCGGGACGATTTCAATAATTCCGTCAGCAAGCTGGAGCTCTCCCTCGCCGAAGTGCGTGAGGCAACCCGGACCATTTCGGCCGAATCCGGCGAAATTGCCAGAGCTTCCGACGATCTGAGCATGCGCACCGAGCAGCAGGCCGCCAGCCTGGAACAAACCACCGCCGCACTCGAAGAGATCACTGCCACCGTCCAGAAGACTGCCGAAGGAACCCGCCACGCCCATCAGGTCGTGGGCACGGCTAAAACCGACGCCATGCAGTCGGGCACCGTCGTTCAGCAGGCTGTCGCTGCCATGGGCGAGATCGAGCAGTCTTCCGCCAAGATCACCCAGATCATTGGTGTCATCGACGAGATCGCCTTCCAGACAAATCTCCTCGCCCTCAATGCCGGGGTTGAGGCGGCCCGGGCAGGCGAAGCTGGCCGCGGCTTTGCCGTCGTGGCCTCCGAAGTTCGGGCCCTCGCCCAGCGCTCAGCTGAGGCTGCCAAGGAGATCAAGCAGCTCATCGCCACATCGACCTCACAGGTCGCAAGCGGCGTCACCCTCGTCGGCCAGACGGGACAGACTCTATCGCGCATCGTCACCCAGGTCTCGGACCTGGCAAGCGTCGTGGCTGAGATCGCAGCTTCGGCCCAGGAGCAGGCCAGCGGCCTCACCCAGGTGAATACTGCCGTCCTGCAGCTGGACCAGATCACCCAGCAGAACGCCGCCATGGTTGAAGAGGCCACCGCAGCCGGGCAGGCCCTCAAGGGCGAAACCACCCGCCTTGTATCCTTGCTGTCGCGTTTCCGGGTATCCGCGACGACGTCAGCAGCACCAACGCGCCAGCCACGCGCAGCAGCTGCCTCACGTGCGGCACCGATGCGCTCATCGACGCCGGCCCCTAGAGCCATGGCCCGCCCTGCCCCGGCACGAGCCACTGCTCTGGCCCACAAGCCCGTCGCCGCAGATCAGGAATGGGAAGAGTTCTGACATCCACCCACTTGCATCCGTTGCCGTCGCAGACGAGATTGCGCGGCAACTGGCAGGCGTGACGCTGGCTCAACAGAGCCCCGCCTGCCCCGGGAGGGATGGATGCAAAAGTTGACACGGCGAAGCGCCTTGGCAGGACTCGCCCTGGCGTGCCTTGCGGGATCAGCGCAGGCTCAGTCGCTGGAGGAACTCTACAAGACCAAGCAACTTTCCCTGCTGGTCTTTTCTGGCGCCGGCTCGACCTATGACCTCTATGCCCGCCTGCTCTCACGCCATCTCGGCAACCATCTGCCCGGCAAGCCGCTCGTGGTCGTGCAGTATATGGTCGGAGCTGGTGGCCTGAAGCTCATCGATTACATGAATCGCATCGCCCCCAAGGATGGGTCGGTCATCGCCTCGGTTGGCCGCGGCCTTCCGTTTGAGCCCATGCTCGGCAAGAACGAAGTCAATTTCGACCCTCTGAAGCTTGGCTGGCTTGGGAGCATGAATCGCGAGACGACCATCGCGCTTGCCTGGAACAAGTCGAAGGTCAAAACCTTTGATGACCTGCAGAAATATGACCTGCTGGTGCCCGGAACAGGGGCTGGTGCCGATTCCGAGATCATGCCGCGCGCCTATAACAATCTCGCTGGAACCAAGTTCAAGATCATCTCAGGTTATCGCGAGACAACCGAAGCCTCGCTGCAGCTTGAAACCGGGGAACTGGAAGGGATTGCCTATTGGTCCTATAGCGCGATCATGTCGGCCCATCCCGACTGGCTGCGCGACAAGAAGGTCAACATCATTTTCCAGACGGGCAAGAGGGATTTCCCGGGATATCCGAACGTGCCAGGCATTCAGGACAAGGTGCAGGACAAGACGGATCGTGCGGCATTGGAATTCCTGCTCGACCGGGAACCGCTCGGCCGCCCCTTCTTCGTGCCACCTGGCATGGCCCCCGACAGGTTCAAGATCCTGCGCGATGCTTTTGAGGCCACGTTGAAAGATCCAGAGTTCCTCCAGGATGCAGAGCGTGGCAAGATCGAAACCGAACTGGTGACCGGCGCTCAGATCGACGAGATCCTGAAGACGGCAGCCAATGCCTCGCCTGAGGTGCTTGATCGCGTGAAGAAGGTGCTGGACCGCTGAGCGGCCGCATGGACAGATTTAAGGGAAAGGAACCCTCCTGATGCAATTCGGCCTCTATGCCCCCATACCGATGGCGACAGTAGGCTCACCTGAAGTCGCTCAGGCGGCTGAAGAGGCCCTGTCGCCCCTGCCCGCCGGCCAGCGGGACCTGCAGTTCGACGTTGCGCTGGATCTCGTGCAGACAGCCGACAAGGCGGGTTTCGACCTTTGCCTCTTCGCCGAGCGCCATCTCGGCCACGACATTGCCGCCTGGGTGATGGCGAGCGCCATCGGCTCGCGCCTCGATAACATTAGGGCCCTGACCGCCGTGCATCCGGGCCTCGTAGATCCGGTCATGATCGCAAAGCTCGCGGCCTCCCTTGACCGCATCTGCAAGGGCCGCATGGCGATCAATATCGTCAATGGCTGGTTCGATGAGGAATTCACCATGTTCGGCGGCACAGTGCTGCAGGGCGAGGAACGCTATGAGCGCGCGGTGGAATTCATCACCATCCTGCGCGGCCTGTGGACGCAGGAAAGCTTCACCCTGAAGGGCAAGCACTACAACGTGGAAAACGCGCGCCTGCTCCTGAAGCCCGCCAGCCCGACACCACCAGAAATCTTCTCTGTCAGCCGCTCACCGCGCGGGCGTGATTTCATTGCAGAGCATTGTGACTGGTGGTTCATCGACTTCCCGAAAGAAGCGGAATCAACCGATGAGGTTCTGCGCGCCATCGATGATGCCGTGGCTGACATGAACAGCCGCACGCAGCGTTTTGGCCGCAAGGTGCGCTATGCGCTGAACCCCTTCGTCGCGCTGGGCACGAGCCGGCAGGACGCACTTGAAAAGGCCGTGAACAAGATCCTCACGACCGAGAAGGATCCCGATCCGCGCAAGATCCAGCAGCGCATGCTGCCCGCGACGCGCGCCGGCTGCATCGGGACGCCAGATGACGTGCGTGCACAGATCCGACGCTTCGAGGATCTCGGGCTCGACCTCATCCTTTGCAAGATGATCCCGACAGCGGACAATATCCGCCTCATCGGACGCGAGATCGTCGAGCCGCTGCGCACGACGAACAAGGCAGTTGCCTGATCCCTTGTTAGTTGATGAAAGATGCGCGGCTCAAGGGCCGCGCATTTTTTTTGACCATCGATCAGACCTGCAGGCCGTGGAAAACGGTTTGCCATCTATCGACTGTTCACCAGCTTCTCGAATTGGGCGATGACCGGCTTTGGAGTTGCTGTCGCCCGCTTGAGAAGGGTCTCGATCTCCTCGTGCCCGATTGGACTGTTGTCGATCTCGAACTTGCGAGCCTCGGCGATATAGTCGGGATCCTGCGTGGCTTTCAGAAAGGCGGAGCGCAGGGCCTCTGCTCGATCCGTTGGTACGCCTGCAGGAGCGACGAAGGATTGGGCCATGAAGAAGGGTAGTTCTGCAAATTCCAGCAGAGCCAGCCCCTCTGGCGAGCGAACCAATTCCCGGCCGGTTGGTACGTCGGCGAGATCTGGATGGCGCGTCTTGCGGCCAAACTGGACCAGCGGCCGCACCCTCTTTTCATCCCATAGGGCCCGCTGGCTTGCCTGCAGGGCGACGACGCCGATCACCTCGCCATCAACTTCCCCAGCCTGCATGGCAAGTGCAATCTTGGCTGTGCCTGCGTAGCCTGAAATGGTCTCCACATTGAGACCAAGCACCTGCTTGGCAATGAGCGCAAAGGTCAGGTTCGTGGATCCCTGCTGGCTAGCACCCACATGGATCGAGACGCCAGGCTTGCGCAGGTCTTCTGCCGTTCCGACCTTGCTGCTGGCATTCACGATCAGCATGAAGGCGTCGTTCTGATAGGACGAGAGACTACCAATCCACGTCAGGGAGAGCGGATCAAAGCGCGCATTGGGATCGCCCATGATGGCAAATTGCGGAATGGCGCGCTCCATGGTGGCAATCTCAAGTCCGTCGCGATCGGCCGTGTGCGCAATGCGATTGGCGCCAACAATGCCGCCGCCACCGGGCTGGTTCTGCACCACAATGGATGGACCGCCGGGGATATATTTCCCCATGTAGCGTGCCAGCAGACGCGCCATGATGTCCGTGCCGCCGCCTACGGATGAGCCGACGACCAGCTTGATGGTGCGACCCTTGTAAAACTGCTCGACGGTCTGGCCCTGCGCGGCACTGCCGAGCAGCCAAAGACCGGCTGCCACCAGCCATCCTATGCGCAAATGAATCCTCCCGGCCTGGCGCTGTCTTCGCGCTCATCTGCCGAAGGTTAGAACAGGCCGCGCATTCGGAGCAAGCCTCGTGAACTTGCCAGCCCGCCCAAGCGACCTAAGATGGACCCAACAACTCAATGGGAGGAAACAGTCGATGAAGTTTGGGCTCTACGGGACCAACGCCCATGTGACGGTCGGCTCGCCGGAGATCGCTGAAGCGATTATCGAGGCCAATGGTCCCCTGCCCGAAGGCGCGCAGGACAAGCAATTCGAGTTCAGCCTGAAGGTCCTCACGGAAGCCGACCGGCTTGGCTTCGACATCATCCTGTTTGCCGAGCGTCATCTCGGAGCTGACTTGACCACCTGGGCGGTCGCAGGCGCCATCGGCTCACGCATGACGCAAATCCGCTCCATGGTCGCCGTGCACCCCGGGCTCTGGCATCCGGTCATGATCGCAAAGCTCGCAATGACCCTGGATCGCCTCTGCAAAGGCGGTATGGCCATCAATATTGTTACCGGCGCCAACGAAGCCGAGTTCAACATGTTTGGCGGCACTGCCATGCTGAATGACGACGACCGCTATGTGCGGACCTGCGAATTCATCGACATCATGCGCGGCCTGTGGACCAATGAAAAGTTCTCCTTCGAGGGCAAGTTCTATCAGGTGCGCGACGCCGAAATCCGCCTGAAGCCACGCAATGCGACACCCCCTGAAATCTTCACAGCAGCGCGCTCGAACGGTGGGCGCGACATGATTGCCCGGACAGGCGACTGGTGGTTTCTCGATTACCCCAAGAGCGTGAAGAGCACGGACGAAATGCTGCATTCTTTGGATGAATCGATTGCAGACATGCGTCGACGCATGGCGCGCGAAGGCCGCACGGTGCGCTTTGCCTTCAACCCCTTCATTCATTTTGGCCGCGATGACGAGAGCGCTTTCGATGATGCCGTAAAACGCATTACGGCCTACGACAAGGAGCCTGACAGCTCCAAGGTGCGCGTGCGCATGTTGCCAGCTGCCATGGGTGGCTGCATCGGCACGCCCGACAAGGTGAGACGCCAGATCAACCGCTTCAGCGAGATGGGCATCGAACTGGTGTTGTTCAAAATGGCCTCAGGCGTGGAAGACGTGCGCCGTATCGGCGAAGAGATTGTGGCACCATATCGGTCATGATGAAAGCGACCCTGTTGTCAGCATGAGCCACCTGACAAGCCCTGATCGTGTGAGGATCTAGTGAAGACGTTTAGCGCAAAGACCGCAATCAGGGTCCGCTGAGGCCTCGAGAGGGAAGCCATAAGCAACGCCCGGCAGATTTGCGAACGCAGACCATGGGAGCAGAGGCCTGGAACCCCCAGAAAATCCCGTTTGCGGACGAGACTGCACAGCGAATATTCTTTTGCAAAATTCGGAAAACATGCCCAAAATCGAAATAAGGGGGATGAAACCTCCGCCTTCAGAAGCGTTGTCGGCGCGAGCCATGGCTTCTCAGGATCGACGCCCGTCGTCATCACAAGACTACAAGGGAGGATAGACATGACCCGTCACATTCTGAAAACAGCTTTTGCGGTTGGGTTTGCGTTGCTCGGCACGATCCCGACCGTGAATGCAAAGATGCGCCTCGTTGGGACGATTGCAGTTCCAGGCGAGACGTTTGATTCATTCGACATCAGCTACATCGATCAGGACATGAACAAGCTGTTCATCGCCGATCGGAGCAACAAGTCGATTGATATATTTGATGTCCTGACCTCAAATTTTGTTGGCCGTGTTGGTGGCCTGACTGGATTTAATGGGTCAAATGCCAACGCTGGCCCCAACGGAGTCGCAACAGCCAACCATGGCACTGAAGCCTGGGTTGGCGACGGCGACAGCACCGTGAAGGTGATCGACCTCAAGAAGATGAAAATCGTGGATACGATTTCGACGGGCGGCAAGAAGCGCGCCGATGAAGTTGCCATTGATCCCAAGGACGGTGTTTTCATCGTTGCCAATGACGCAGACGAGCCTCCCTTTCTGACTCTGATCTCGACCAAGCCTGGCCATAAAATCATTGGCAAAGTCGTTTTCGAACATGCAACGGATGGCATTGAGCAAACCCAGTACAATCCTGAAGACGGCATGTTCTACACAGACATCCCGATCCTCGATAAGGACAAGACCAAGGGCGCCTTGGCTGTGATTGATCCCAAGACTGCAAAAGTCGTGAAGATGATCCCTGTCGACAATTGCATTCCGCATGGTCAGGCACAGGGCAAGGGCGGCAAGATATTCCTTGGCTGCAACGCCGGTACGGCGAAAAATGGTCTGCCCCCGCAAATGGTCGTCGTCGACGCACATCAGGGCAAAGTGATCGCCAATATTGCGGGCCCCGGCGGATCTGATGAATCAGCAGCTGACAACAAGAACGGCACTTATTATTCAGCCCTCGGCAATTTCCCTGCTGGCCCGACCCTGACAGTGATTGATGCCAAGACGAATACACTGAAGGAGATGGTGCCTTCGGGAGCAGGCGCCCACTCGGTGGCTGTCAGTGAGACCAATCATCGGGTCTTTGTACCCGTCGGAAAGGCTGCTCCGTGCGGCGGCTGCGTATTGGTCTTTGCACCCGAATGATGTCTACCACGCAGGGATGAAGCTGAATCCTTGGGCTGTGCAAAACAAAGATCCGGAACTGTTCTCGACAGTTCCGGACTGTCTTTAAATATCGCTGCTTAAGGCAACAAATGACTTCCAGCCTATTCCGCTTCGTCCGGGACCACATCGGCAATTTGCGGCAATCGACAATATTTGAAAAATCAAAAATTTTTTAAAATCATTTTTGATGACCGGGGTTCTCTCAATAGAAAGTGACAGCACGGCTGCGATCAAGCTTGCATAAGAACATCATCACGACGGCAATGCAGAGACGCCTGCAGCGCAATGAAGGTCTATCGAAACTACCTGATAATGTGCATGAATGCATCCAAGGGTCATCGACGAATACCTTCCTTCAAGTGCTGAATAGAGCTATAACTCTGCAGTTTTCCACGCGAAACGGAGTTGCTTGAATGCTCGGGCTTGCGCTTCCGGAAGGGCGCTTCACGCTAGCTGAAATCAACACGCTTCTGTCAGTTTATGAGGCCGCAACTCTGCGTTTCTTCATTCACGAAAAAGATGAACTCATGAAACTGGCGCATGAGGTTGTGAGACTTGCTGAGAAAATCCCGGTCGAGCGTGATGTCCTCATGAAGGCATTGCTTGACCATTATCAGCCGGACAAGGAGCACCTGTAACCTGTGAAGTTAAAAGCTTGTTTGAGCGAAATTCTTATTTCGAATTAGGAGTTTGATCGAGACCGCCGATTTACGCGGCCGAATTACCGTTCCGTCCCTGTGTCATCCCCTGGGAGGAACGCCATGCACAGCGTCAAGCAACACCTCACCCGCTTCGCTTCGAACCAGGATGGCGCCACAGCCATTGAATATGGATTGATCGTCGGGCTGATTGGCGTCGTCATCATTACGGCAGTAGCGGCCGTTGGCACCAAGGTGTCCAACCAGTTTGCGGCCATCGCCAGCGTCCTGAACTAATCGGTTCCGGGGCGCTTTCCGCTTTCGGAATGGCGACCCCGGCAGGGCTCGAACCTGCGACCTGCCGCTTAGAAGGCGGCTGCTCTATCCAGCTGAGCTACGGGGCCGGAGCCTGATGGTCAGTGTGTCCACTGGCCGATGCGGCCAGAACGGAAATTGTCCGAATAGGAATGCACCTTACGGGTCCGAAGGGTCGGCTCCTCGATGCGATAGGCCAGACCCTTGCGGGTCGCATATTCGACGGCCTCTTCCTTGGTGTCGAACCACAGCTTCACCTGAGACTTCATATCCCCGGAGCTGGTCCATCCCATGAGGGGCTCGATTTCACGGGGCTGTTCCGGCTCGAATTCAAGCAACCAGCGCTGGCTCTTGCCGGTGCCCGACTGTGTTGCACTCTTCGAGGGGATGTAGATCCGTGCCGTCATCTTCGCCCATCCGTCGTGTAGCGGGCTAAAGTCCGCCGAAATTGGTCGGGGCAGCAAGATTCGAACTTGCGACCCTCTGCTCCCAAAGCAGATGCGCTACCAGACTGCGCTATACCCCGCCGAACAAGTACTTGATATTCTAACCCATTTTCCAACAACCCCCAACGGAACCTCCATCGGGTGCAGCCAGAGCCTGCCGTGAACGCCAAGACTTCGTCTGACCCGGAGTTACCACGTAGGCGGGATGGTTGCCAATGGGGCCGACGGGCTTTGTTCCGATAGTTTGGCCCCCATGAGCCTGGCTGCACAAATTGACGTCAGGCGGTCAGTCTCGAAACATCATGGAATTGGACACTTCGACGGCTGTCTCGTCTCCTTCGAGGCTCGCTGGCGCAATGTCCGCCAGCGCTGTCAGCACTTCCGCGATGGCAGAAACAACCAATGCCACCGCGCCTTCGGCCCGATCCCGTTCCTCGTCCCGCAGCCGATCTTGACGCACCTCGACATTTTTCTCGTCGAGGGCAGCCTGACGTTTTCCAAAGGCCTTCACGAGATCGTTCAGGTCATCCACGCGCAGCTCTGAAGCATGATCCACGAGATTGTCGCTGTGAGCGCCTTCCGATCGACCGGCAAACATATGGGTCAACTCCCCGAAGGCCGCCATGAACGACAGCTGAAGGCCCGAATATTGGGAGGCGAGGGCAACAAGAGCCCCCCTGTCCGCAGCGACCTGAGCCTCGGCCATGACCAGGCTCTGACCGCTGCGACCTGCCCGGCCATCGGCATTTGACTGGCGTTCCTGAAGATCACTGAGCACAGCCTGAGCGGCATCGCGCGCCTGCACTGCTTGCAAATAGGGTGGGCTTTTCGGGTCCATGCCCTGGACCAGACCGTTCAGTTGGTCATATTTTGCCCGCGCGGCGTCGATGCGTGGTCGAAGGGTGCTGCTTTCGACATTGGCCTGCAGCTGGTCCTGCTGAAAGGACGTCAGGCGCGTTGAGTTGTCGTCGATGCGGGTCTGGCAGTCGATCATTTCCTGCCCCATGGCAGCCATGGCATTGCTGCGGCTGATGAGGCCGGCCAGAGCCGAGCGAATACCCTGCGCCAGCGAAATGACCCGCGCATTGCGCGAATCCTTCATGGCCTTGTCGAGCTTCATCTCGATATCGCTCAGGAGTGCCGCAAAATCTTCCGAATTCACCGGATTTGACAGGCCGAGGGTTGAGAGTGACATCCGCTGGAAAGGCATGGACTGCAGGTCTGGCGGCGTCGACGCTCCCAGTGACGGGTTGCTGACGACAGGAGCCGCAGGCAAGGCTGAGCCGGCCTGTTCAAGATGGAGCTGCTGACTGCCCGGTCCAGCTATGGAGTTGATGCCAGACATGGACGTGCCCTCGCCTACATGGAATGCGGGCATCTTTCCACAGTCGGAGCTTTTGCCTGTGCCGAAAATGACTTGAGAAAAGCCCTCTCAGGGCCCGATGCGAGCTGTCCCGGCGTAGCCGTCATCTCGGATCCAGCTGATCTTGCCTGTACCCTGGTCGATGATCTGGAAGCAAAATGGCTTGCCATCGTACCAGGTCGTCCATTTCTGGCAGAGCTTTTTGCCGTCAACCCACCAGCGGCCTGAATCGTTGGGCTTCAGGAAGCGTCCCAGGCCGACAGCGTCGCCGGACCCATTGACGCTGCCATTGGTTTGATAAAACAGCGGGAATTCCCCGCCCAGCGGCACCGCAAGATAGACCCGCTTGCCCGCGATCAGATCACGGATTGCGCTCCCTTCCAGTTCCTTGCCGAAAGCAGCCGCGCCGGGAGCTGCCGAAAGACAAATGCCAATGAGGGAGAGAACCCAGGATTTCATGATGTCACCATGTAACCATTCCCCAACCTACGTTCCACCGCAGGGTTGGTTCCGGTTCAAGCGATCACGTTCCTGAGAGGCTCGGCGGTTGACTATTTGAAGAGCGGATGCACGACCCGGTCGCCGGGCTTGATCCCCAGACGGGCCGCCGTCCCGGCATTGACCTCCAGAACCGAATAGACCGGGCCATTCGAGGAGATGATCCGCTCGGAAAGGGGTTCGGCATTCTCGGCCACATAGGTCACAAGGCCATTGCGGGCGATGAAGATCATGTCGAGCGGGAGATAGGTGTTTTTCATCCACATCATGACCGGCTGCTCGGTCTTGAAATCGAAGAGCATGCCCCGATCCGCCGGCAGAAAGCGTCGGAACATCAACCCCTTTGCACGCTCCGCATCGTTGCGCATGACCTCCACCTGAAAGGCACGCTTTTCGCCGGCTGCCGAAACGATCTGCAGTGGCTCCAGAGCTGCGGTCTCCGCAGCCGCCTGGGCACGGGCTGGAGGAGCCGGGCGAACACAAGCAACGGCAACGAACAGAGCAAGGCAGATATTGGAAAGGATGCGCATGGCACGACCCGCTGAACCTGTGGGGCCGCCACAATGACGACGGCCCTGTTCCAAGTCCAGTGCCAGAGGACTAGTGCGACGACGGAAGGCGCGTTTCCAGCGGACGAACTTCCGCCGCCATCAGGCCCTTGGAACCATTGCCGAAACGCACGAGCAGGCTGTCGCCCGGCTTCAGGTCCATGATGCCATATTTCCGGAGCGTTTCCATGTGCACGAAGATATCTTCCGTGCCATCTCCGCGCGTGACAAATCCAAAGCCGCGAACACGGTTGAACCACTTCACGACGGCGATTTCAAAACCACTTGTCGGCACGACCTGAACATGGGTGCGCGGCTGCTGGAGCTGCGAAGGATGGGTCGCCGTCGATTCATCGATGGAAAGAATGCGATAGACCTGAAGACCCTTCGTGCGCGGCGCGACTTCACACACGATGCGTGCGCCTTCCGGCGCTGACTGAAAGCCATCACGCCGAAGCACTGTCACATGAAGGAGGACATCCGGGCCGCCCCCATCGGGCACGATGAAGCCGTAACCCTTGGCAACGTCGAACCACTTGATGGCACCTGCCACCTCGTTGAGTTCAAGTGGCCTCTCATCAGCGCCAACCTGCGTGAGGTCCGCACTGGATATTGGGAAGGAAGCGTCCTTACTGCCCACGAAGCAGCCCCCAAAATTCCCCGAAGGGAGCAACAAAATTGGCTGAAACTCGAAGCCCGCGAATCGAACTCTCAGCCCAAGAATGACGTTATCAACATAGCATCGGCGACGGACCCACCAACCGTTTTGTTAACTTAGTTGTGGATGACCAAGAGAATCCTGCTGGTCCTCAGGTTTGCAGGCCTGAGATCAGGGGCTCGAAAACATCGCCAATCTCGCATCTCAGAACAAGGTCGGCGGCATGATCCAGCGGGGTCGGGTCGCGGTTTATGATAACCAGTTGCGCACCATTATCTTTGGCCAGCATGGGAAATGCTGCCGCTGGATAGACGACAAGCGAGGTCCCGATGGCGAGGAAAAGATCGCATGCGAGCGTCGCCTTCTGTGCCTGACGCATCGGCTCTTTCGGCATTGCCTGCCCGAACGCAATGGTCGCTCCCTTCACATAGCCCCCGCAAAGACAGACGGGAGGCTGCCCGGTCTCCTCGAATTTTGGCCGGATCCGCGACAGCTCGTGCCGGACACCGCAGGCAAGACACTTGGCATAGGTGCCATTCCCATGCAGCTCGATGACAAGTTCATCAGGAATGCCGGACGCCTGATGCAAGCCATCTATGTTCTGGGTGATCACGTGGGTGACGTAACCCTGAGCGGCCAGCGAGGACAGCGCACGATGTGCTCGCCCAGGTTGGGCGCCGGCATAGAGGTCGTCCATGGTGAACTTACGTCGCCAGGCTTCCGCTCGCGCCGCCTGGCTGGACATGAATTCATCATAGGGGATGGGCGGATGACGTTTCCAGGCGCTGTCATTGGAGCGGAAATCCGGAATGCCGCATTCGGTCGAGATTCCAGCACCTGTAAAGGCCACCACACGGCCCGCCTCGGCGATCTTCTGGATCAGCAGGTCAGACTGGCTCCGCATATCCCGTGTCCCTCTCAACCCTACACAGCCGACCGGTAGGCAGGCAGAACCCTGGTCACCTTGATGTGACCCCACAAATCCCATCTCGCCGTCGGCCACGCCACGTTCTATGAGGGTGACATGGCAACAAGCTCCTTGTCAGCAGGCCCCGTGCTCTTCTTCGGGGGCCCCTATTCAAATCTCGAAGCATTCGAGGCCGTCCTGCGGGAGGCCGCACGGCGCGCCATCCCCAGCGAACGTATCGTCTGCACCGGCGATCTCGTGGCCTATGGGGCTGACGCGAGCGCCTGTGTCACGCTGGCGCGGGAACTCAGGATCCAGGTGGTCATGGGCAATTGCGAGGAGCAGCTGGCAGCCGGAGAGCCCGACCGCGGCTGCGGTTATGCGCCCGGCAGCACCTGCGATCTCCTGTCGAGGACCTGGTATGCCCATGCCTTGCAGAGCCTCGACATGGATGCCCGGCGTTGGCTTGGCGGACGCCCAAGGCAGCTCGACATCGAGGTCGGGCGCTTCCGCCTTGCCGTCGTGCATGGAAGCCTGAACAGCATCAATCGCTTCGTCTTTGCCTCAACGCCCTCGCGGATCAAGGCTTTAGACCTTGAAGCCAGCGGCGCCGACGGCATCGTGGCCGGACATTGCGGCCTGCCTTTTACCCAAAGCATCGGGGGGAAGCTCTGGCACAATCCGGGCACCGCCGGCCTTCCAGCCAATGATGGGACTCCCCTCATCTGGTGCAGTGTGATCCTGGCGACGGACGATGAGCTGATCATCGAGCATGTCGCACTTGCCTATGACCACGCGACGGCGGCCACAAAGATGCGCGCCGCCGGGCTGACAGAGGCCTATGCGCTGGCGCTGGACACCGGCCTTTGGCCCTCCTGTGAAACCCTCCCGCCTGGCGAGGCGAAAGCCGCTGGAAAAAAATTATCGCCAACCACGCTGCGCTTCGGTGCGCGGACAGGTGAGCCTCTTGCTTGGCCTGTCTCTTCCGAGCCAACACAGTTGGCTGCGGAAAAATTTCGTGACGCAACCTGGACAGCAAAAGGCGAACAGCGCGCCAGCGTGGCGCTCACAAAACTTGAAACCCTCTGGCTCAATACCGGCACCCTCTGCAATCTGTCCTGCGCCAATTGCTACATCGAGTCCACGCCACGCAACGATCGGCTCGCCTACCTGAGCGCCGAGGAGGCTGCCGCCTATTTCGATGAAATCAAGTCGGAGAGGCTTGGCACGCAACAGATCGGCTTTACCGGCGGTGAGCCCTTCATGAACCCGGACTTCCCGGCCATGCTCGCCGATGCGCTGGAGCGCGGATTCGAGGTGCTGGTGCTGACCAATGCGATGAAGCCCATGGAGCATCATCTCGACACGCTGCTGCGGCTTCGAGAACGCCACGGCAATCGCCTCGTGCTGCGCGTCTCGATCGATCACTATACGCGCGAGCTGCACGAACTTGAACGCGGCCCCCGCAGCTGGGAGCCCGCCATAGCCGGGCTGCAATGGCTGGCGCGCAACGGCTTCAACATCAACGTGGCGGGCCGACTTTACTCAGGGGAGGCCGAGGCCATCGTGCGCAGCGGCTACGCAGGCCTGTTCAAGGGTCTCGATATCCCTGTCGACGCCCATGACCTGATCCAGCTGACGCTGTTTCCTGAAATGGACGAGAGCGTCGATGTTCCTGAAATCACCGAAGCCTGCTGGGGCATTTTGGGCAAATCGCCCGAGGCCATAATGTGCTCGAACTCCCGGATGGTCGTGAAGCGCAAGGGAGCGAATAAGCCTTCCGTGCTCGCCTGCACACTCCTTGCCTATGACGAGCGCTTCGAACTTGGAACGACCCTGGCTGAAGCGGCCGGGCCCGTCGCCCTCAACCATCCACATTGCGCCAAGTTCTGCGTTCTGGGGGGCGCAGCCTGCAGCCGGTAGTGGTCCCTTTACCTCCTGCGTGATCCGTGATGGATTCAAGACAGGCGCGCAGACGCTTGGGCAATGCCCATGGGAGGGACGACAACATGAAGGGAATCCTGCGGATTGCCGCAAGCCTGCTGGCTGTGGCTGTTTCGGCACATTTGGCTCAAGCCAAGCAATTGCAGCGCGCGCCAAAACTCGGGGAGCCGCCCGAAGCAGAAAATGTGCGGCTCGCGGGCATGAACAATCTGCAGGCCCGCAGCGCCTACCAGCCCCTCGTCCACAAGCAGGGTGACCGCTACATCGCCTATGTCGGCCACCACGGCGGCACGGCCGACATTCCCAAGCCCCTCAATCCACTCACAGGTCAGAACGAATTCAACGGCACCTCGATCCTCGATGTGACCGACCCGAAGAAGCCGAAATATCTCTTCCACATTCCCGGTGAAGAGGGCCTCGACGAGGCAGGCGGCGGCCAGATGGTGCGCGTATGCGATGGCAAGCAATTGCCCAAGGGCGACCCGAATGCGGTCTACCTGCTGCGCACCTTCGGCAATTCGGCCCATGAGATCTGGAATGTCGCCACGCCGGAAAAACCGACCCTCATCACCCGGATCGAGGGCCTGAAGAATACCCACAAGAATTTCTGGGAATGCGACACCGGCATCGCCTTCCTCGTGTCCGGGCTGGAAGGCTGGCGCGTGCGCCGCATGACGCAGGTCTATGACCTGTCAGACCCCGCCCATCCGTTGAAGATCCGCGACTTCGGCATTCCTGGCCAGCAGCCTGGCGCCACAGGGCCTGCGCCGGAAGAGCTTCATGGCGGCATTTCGCTCGGCGCGAAGTCAAACCGGGTCTACTTCGGCTACGGCACCAACAAGAACGGCATGCTGCAGATCGTCGACCGCGAAAAGCTCATCAAGGGGCCGGCCGAGGTCACCGACGCCAATCTGGCTGCTCCCGAAGTCGGCCGCCTGAAGATGTCGGCCTTCAATGGGGCGCACACGGTCTTCCCGATGCCGGGCATGAAGATCGATGAATATTCGAAAGAGAAGGAAGGCCAGACCCGCGACATCGCCTTGATCGTCGACGAGGAGCTAGTGAACGAATGCCGTGAGCCACGCCAGATGGTCTGGTTCGCCGATATCACCATCGAGAAGGCCCCGGTCATCATCTCAAGCTGGAGCGTCCCGGAAAGGTCCGGCAATTTCTGCGAGCGAGGCGGCCGCTTCGGCTCCCATTCCACCAATGAGAGCATGGCGCCGGTCTTCTACAAGAAGCTCGCCATGATCACATTCTTCAATGCTGGTCTGCGCGTGCTGGACGTGCGCAACCCCTACCAGCCGAAGGAAGTGGGCTATTTCATTCCTTCGATCACGAAGGACACCACCAAGCGCTGCGTGAAGGATGGCGACAAGGAAACCTGCAAGGTCGCGATCCAGAGCAACAACGTGGAGACCGATGACCGCGGCTTCATCTATGTGGCCGACCGCGCCAATACGGGCCTGCACATTCTGGAACTGACCGGGGAAGCACGCCGCATCGCCGGGTTGAAGTGAGCAGGCCTAGCGCCCGCTCATCTTGTTATCGATGAACCGAAGGATATCCGGCCCGGAGAGCCGCGCGAGAGACATCGCGATGGCCTCCGGGCCGATTTCGTTTCGGGAGACCGCAGTGGCGACAATGGCATTGCAGTCACGCCCGGCCGCAAGCGTGGCGATGCGGCGCTCGCCAGACCGGTAGAGGCGGATTCGCCCCCGCACACCGGCGATCTGCTCGATGCTCCCTACCCCCTCGGGCTCGAACTCTGACACCACGAGATCCACGTCCCCAACGCGATCAATCTCATCATCGTTGGATACGCCCTGACTGCAATCGCAGAAGCCGACCTTCACCCGCACATAAAGGGACAGGCCGCCGACGCAATTCGGGCAGTCAAAGGCGATCCCGTTAGGCCATCCATCGCGCAGGAGCGGCCACCGCATCGGTTCCCAGCCCTCCTGCCCCTGCGCACTGACTGGAACGCAGACGACCGCGGCAACCCACAGGGTAGCGACGGCCGAAGTGATGAACGACCTGACAAGCCTCATGGCTAATCCCTGAGACCAGCCTGCGCCAGAAAATCAGGCGAAGGCCTTCATGACGTAACGGGCGATCACGGTGCGCATGACCTCGCTTGCGCCCTCAGTGATGCGGTAACTGCGCTGCTGGCGCCACATGCGCTCGATTGGGAGATCGGTCGTGAGGCCGATACCACCATGGATCTGCAGGCAACGATCGATCGCCTGGAAGGCCATCTCGTCCGAGTAATACTTGCAGTGATAGGCCTCGGTGCGCGCTTCCAGACCGTCATCCAGCATGGAGGCGGCACGGCGCACAAGCAGCGTGGCGATGTCGAGGTTCATCCAGATGTCAGTGAGCTGCCACTGGATGCCCTGACGCTCCGCCAGCGGTTTGCCGAAGGTGACGCGCTGGTGGGAATACTTCACGCCCATCTCGAGCGCACGCTCGGCAACCCCAAGTGCACGCGAGCCGTGCTTCACGCGACCGGCGCCCAGCCACTTCTGCGCAAGACCGAAGCCCTTGCCCTCTTCGCCAACGAGCTGGCTCTTGTGCACGCGCACATTGTCGAGGATCACTTCCCATGGCTGGTCGCCCATCATGGTCTTGTAGCGCGCACCAAGGCTCACACCGGGGGAATCCATATCAACGATGAAGCAGGAGATGCCGCCGCGTGAGCCCTTGGAGCGATCTGTCGCCACCATGAGCTGCATGAAGTCGGCCTTGCCGGCCCCGGTGATGAAGCGCTTGGTACCGTTGATGACGTAGTAGTCACCATCCTTGACCGCAGTGGTTCGCATGCCGCCGGGATCGGAGCCTGCATCGGGCTCGGTCTGCGCGAAGCAGCCGCGCTTCTCGCCGCGCAGGGCCGGCATCAGGTACTTCTCGCGCATCTCGCCCTGCAGCTGGAACAGGATGTGGCGGATCACCGGCCCAGTGATGCCATCCTCGCGCGAGGGGAGCGCGATGGTGCGGCCGAGTTCCTGCCAGACAATGGACTTGGCAAGCAGGCTCAACTCGCCGCCGCCATGCTCTTCTGGCACTTCCATCATCCACAGGCCTAGCTTCTTCATGCCGTCCTGAAACTTCGCCCGATATTCCGGCTTCAGCTCGTCGCCATCCATGGTCTCCATTTCATAAGGGATCATTTCATTGTCGACATAGCGGCGCAGATTCTGCTGCAGCATCTGCAGCTCTTCCGGCAAAACGAATTGCATCATGTTGGACGTTTCCTCTTGATTTAAAAGCCGGTCACTCTGCGGCGACGCGGGGCATTTCGAAGCCGCGATAATCGCGGTCAGTGAGTGTCTTGATGGCTGGCAATACCTCGGAAGCAAACAGGCGAATGTTCTTCTCCGACAGGTGTGCCGGCATGGAACCAAACATCAGCATGCACATGAACTCGCTGAAGCCCATGCGGTTGTGCATCTCGGCGATGCGCTTGCGCACCGTATCCGGGCTGCCGCACACTATGATGCCACGCTCGATCATCTGCTCGATGGTGATGCTGCCGCGATTGCCCTTCTTGGCAGCCATGACGCCTGCGAGCGATTCTGCGCTCACATAGCCAGGCGGGAAGAACATCAGCTCGGATGCCTTCGGCAGCAGGACGTTGAACATCATCTCGATGTGCGGACGCGCTTCGTTGATGGCCTGTTCGTCGGTCTCGGCCACATAGACGGGAGCGCACCAGCCGATGCTGTCGGAGGTCGCCTCATAGCCGTACATGCGCTGGGCCGTCTCGCGATACATGTCGA
>CAISZN010000296.1 GCA_903889985.1 uncultured Hyphomicrobiales bacterium
AGCCGCGCGTCGATGGCGGGGTCCTCGATGCCGGCCGCTGCAAAGGCCCGCGTCATGCGGGCCATGGCGTCGCGCCGGCTGGTGGTCTCCTCGAGGACGAGGCCTTGGCTCACGAACTCGCCCGGGTCAGGACGCGCGTGAGGCGGGCAGCGAAGGCGGCAGGGTCGGTGAGTGTGTCGCCGTCCAGGAGCCGGGCTTCGTCATGCAATAGCCAGGCGGCATCCTCGACGAGGGACTTGTCGCCCTCGGTCTTGTAGCGCTGGGCAAGGCTGGCGATGAGGGCGTGGTTGGGGTTCACCTCCATCACCGGCTTCGACACCGTGCCAAGACGCCCCGCCTGGGCAAGGATGCGCTCCAGCCGGCGATCTGGGCCATGCTCGGGCGCCACCAGACAGGCAGCGCTCTCCGACAGGCGGTCTGAGGCGCGCACGTCCTCGATGCTGTCCGCCAGCACCTGCTTGAAGAAGGCGAGCAGGGTGGCGACATCCGGAGTGGTCTCGGCGGACTGGGCCGTCTCCCCTTCGGCGAGGGGAATGTCCTTGAGGTCGGCCGACCCCTGCGTGACCGATTTGAAGGGCTTGCCGTCGAAGCCAAGGGCGGTCTGCACCCAGAAGGCATCGACCGGGTCGGAGAGCAGTAGAACCTCGACCCCGCGCGTGCGGAACCCTTCGAGTTGAGGGCTGGAGGCGATGCGCTTGGCATCGTCGCCGGTGATGTAGAAGATCGAGGTCTGGTTGGTCTTCAGGTCGGCGACATACTGGGCGAGCGAGCGTGAGCCGTCCCCATGGGTCGTCGTGGTGAAGCGGGCGAGCTTGAAGAGCTGGTCGCGCCGCTCGGGGTCTTCGTAGAGGCCCTCTTTCAGCACCGCGCCGAAATTCTCCCAGATCTTGGCGAATTTCTCTGCGTCGTTCTCAGCGAGCTTGGTGAGTTCCTGCAACAGGCGATTGACGATGCCGCGCTTGATGGCCGCAAAGACCGGGCTTGCCTGAATCATCTCGCGCGAGACGTTCAGCGGCAGGTCGCCGGAATCCACGACGAGCCTCACGAAGCGCAGCCAGCCGGGCAGCAGGTCGTTGTCCTGCGAGATCAGGACGCGTCGCACATAGAGTTTCGCGCGTCCCTTGCGCTCGGGATCGAAGAGATCGAAAGGCCGCGAACCGGGGATGAAGGCGAGCACCGTATATTCGTGCCGGCCTTCTGCACGCCAGTGCACCGTCAGCGCAGGCTCGTCGAACTGGCCCGCGAGGCTGCGGTAGAACTCCGTATATTCGTTCTCGGTGATCTGGTTGCGGGGCTTGGCCCAGACGGCAGCACCATCGGTCAGGCGGCGTGTTTCCGCGTCAGGACCGTCGCGCAATTCGACGGGCACCGCGACCGCGCCGGAATGTTCCTTGATGATGGATTCGACCCGATAGCTTTCCGTGTAGTCCTTCGACTCTGCATTGAGCTGCAGGATGACGCGGGTACCGCGCGCCGGCGCCTGATCAAGCGGGATGGCGGAGATGTCG
Source organism: uncultured Hyphomicrobiales bacterium (assembly GCA_903889985.1). GTDB lineage: Bacteria > Pseudomonadota > Alphaproteobacteria > Rhizobiales > Beijerinckiaceae > Terripilifer. Next base: position 1,509 of record CAISZN010000296.1, read on the forward strand.
TAGGTGCCCTTGCCGTCCGAACTCCAGCGAAACGCATCCCGCGTCCCGGCGCGCCGTGTTTCCACGACGACGTGGTCGGCCACCATGAAGGCCGAATAGAAGCCGATGCCGAACTGGCCGATGAGGTCAGCGGCGCTTGCGCCCTTGCCGCCCTCTTCCTCGCGCTCCTCGCCCGCTTCCTTGCGGCCAATCTTGTCGAGGAAGGCGCGGGTTCCGGAGCTGGCGATGGTGCCCAGCGCCCCGATCAGGTCGGCCTTGTTCATGCCGATGCCATTGTCGATGACGCTGAGCGTGCCAGCCCCCTTGTCGAGGACGACCTGGATGGCAAAGGGCGTGTCGTCCGAGATCAGGGAGGGATCGGACACGGCCTCATAGCGCAGCTTCTCGCAGGCATCGGCTGCGTTGGAAATCAGCTCGCGCAGGAAGATTTCGCGCTCGCTGTAGATGGAATGCA
>CAISZN010000297.1 GCA_903889985.1 uncultured Hyphomicrobiales bacterium
CATTGGACGGATCCACGCCATAGGCTGTCAGGAGATAGCTGACGAGATGCCGGTCGGCGAGGAAATCGGAGACCGAGTTCACCTTGCTGATATTGGCGTTGTAGTAATCGGTCGCGGCCTTGGCAGCAGCTGGGGTGTCGCCCCCATCCGACTGCATGGTGAAAAGGCCGGTCAGGGTCGTCAGCTGGCTGGAGCTTTGTGGGCCGCCGGAGCCCGACACCGAGCCATCCGCATTGAAACTGAAGGCTGCGGCAAGTTCGTGCCAGGACTGCGTGACATTTGGGTCGGTGGAGGCAGGAATGGCGGACAGATCGCCTGTGAGCAGCTGCTTCAGGGTTGCGTCCGAGGTATTCGGGTCAAGACCGACAGCCTTCAGGGCATAGCTACGCAGGGTGTCATTGGCGAGGAACTGGTCGACAGTGGTGACCGTCGCGATTTGAGACTGGTAGGCGCTTGTCTGCGTGGCTGCAGCGCTGTCCGCGCGCGTGATATGCGCCGTATAGAGACCAAGCGTGTCCTTGGACTGGGCATCCGTCTGGATGTCGACCACGTTATCCTTGGCCGCGCCGGCACTGAAGTTAAAGGCGCTGGCGAAATCATGGTAGCGCGTGTCGTTGAGCTTGTTGGCAAAACTCGCAGGATCCGTGAGGTCGCTAGTGAGGACCTGCTTCATGAAGGCCGTGGCGAACGACATATCCTGCAGGCCATAGGCCTTCATGGCATAGTTGAACAGGCGCGTATTGTTCAGGAAATCGTCACCGGTCTTCACCTTGCCGATATTCGCCTGATAATAATCGGCGTCATTCTTGACGTCCGTCTGCGCAGCGACGCGTGAAAGCGTGCGGGGAAGATCCTGCGCATTCATCCTATAGGTGAGATAGGTCGACAACATGCGCGCAAGCCTCGACCTTGGATAACAGTCAAAGCTTACCCAAATCTTACCTTATTGGCGCGATATGCCGCCGAGCACATTGCGCAGAATTGCCTTCGCGACCTGTGTCCCCACGGAGCGGGCGGCTGACTGGACCGCCGAACGGAGCACCAGTTCGCCGGTGGACATGCGCTGGCGCTTGCCGGAATCCCCCGTTCCGTTGCCGAAAAGCCCCCCCAGAACGCTGCCTATCTTGCCGAGGACACCACCGCTGGCGCTGCTTTCCTCGACCGGCGGCTGGCCGGGCTGTGCTGTCCCGGCCTGCGGAGCGCCCATCTGTCCGCCGCGTTTGGCCAACTCCTCGAAGGCAGAATCCCGATCGATTGTTGTGTCGTACTTGCCACGATAGGGGCTGGCCGCCTGAACCTGCTGGCGCTCGTCTGGCGTGATTGGCCCAACCCGGGAACCTGGGGGCGCAATGAGCGTACGCGCCACCATGGCAGGCGTGCCGCCCTTCTCCAGCATGGAGACCAGCGCTTCGCCGACCCCAAGCTGCATGATGACTGTTGCCGTATCGAAGGCCGGATTCTGGCGGAACGTGTCAGCCGCAGTCTTCACCGCCTTCTGGTCGCGGGGCGTAAAGGCGCGCAGGGCGTGCTGGGCACGGTTGCCAAGCTGGCCAAGCACTGTATCGGGCACATCGAGCGGGTTCTGCGTGACGAAATAGACGCCGACGCCCTTTGAACGGATGAGGCGCACCACCTGCTCAATGGCGGTGAGCAGGCTCTTGGGCGCATTGTCAAAGAGCAGATGGGCTTCATCAAAGAAAAAGACGAGCTTCGGCTGGTCGAGATCCCCCACTTCCGGGAGCGTCTCGAAAAGCTCGGAGAGCATCCACAGCAGGAAAGTCGCATAAAGCTTCGGGCTGCGCATCAGCTTGTCGGCGGCCAGCACGTTGATCTGCCCACGCCCGTCCCTGTCGACATGAATGAAGTCGGACAGTTCGAGAGAGGGCTCGCCGAAGAATTTCTCGGCGCCCTGATTTTCGAGGACGAGGACCTGGCGAAGGATGGTGCCGATCGTCGCGGCGGCAACATTGCCGTACTTCGTCGTGAGTTCGGAGGCGTGGTCGGAGATGAACTGCAGAATCGCCCGAAGGTCCTTCAGGTCGATCAGCATGAGGCCTTGCTCGTCGGCGACACGGAAGGCGATATTGAGGACGCCTTCCTGCGTGTCGTTAAGTTCGAGCAGGCGCGCCATGAGCAAGGGGCCCATCTGCGAAATGGTGGCGCGTACCGGATGGCCCTGTTCACCCAGCACGTCCCAGAATACGACAGGGAACCGGTCGGGCGTATAGGTCACGCCGATGTCCTTGGCGCGCTGGACAAAGGCAGGCTTGCTGTCTCCCGGCATGGCGATGCCAGACAGATCGCCTTTCACATCGGCGGCAAAAACCGAGGTCCCGGCATTCGAAAAACCTTCGGCCAGCACCTGCAGGGTGACAGTCTTGCCGGTACCGGTCGCACCCGTGACAAGACCATGCCGATTTCCCAGCGAGAGCAGCAGATATTCATAGGTATCTGCCTTGCCCACGAGAATCTTGCCGGCCTGGTTTGCTGGATCATCTGCCATGGTCACATTCCTGCGCGGAGCATCGCATGATTATAGGGCAAGCTCCGCAGTACCGCCACTTGAAGCGGGATATGCTATATTCCAACCTGATCGGCACCCGTACGCGAGTCCGGAATAGCCCGACACCAGAGATCCATTTCAGAAAATTGCGAGGCAGATCATGGAAGAGCTCATTGAACGGGTGGCACAGGCCGCTGGAATCGACCAGGCAACAGCGCGTCAGTCCGTGGCAGAGATTCTGGCCTTCCTGCAGAAGGAAGCACCCGCTGAGGTCGTCGCCGAAGTCATGGCGAAGCTGCCGGGCGCGGCTGAACTGTCCGCCACGGCCGGCGAATCCAGCGGCGGCCTGCTGGGTGCGCTGGGAGGCATGATGGGCGGAGGACTGATGGGGCTTGCCGGCAAGCTGCAGGGACTCGGCCTAGGCATGGGCGAGATGCAGACCATCGGGCGTGAAGTGCTTGGCTATGCGCGCGAGAAGGCAGGCGAGGACGCCGTTGGCCAGATTGCAGGCGCCATTCCCGGACTTTCCCAGCTTCTTTGATCACGGGTGGACTTCACGGCGGCCCCTTCCTAGTCTGCGGGCAAACAGGGAGGGGCCGATGTCCGAACAGACCAAATTTCCGCCGATCCGCCGCATCATCACGGGCCATGACGACAACAACGTCGCCAAGGTGATCCTCGACGGGCCGGCGACGAATCACCGGCAGGGTGGTGCCGGCAATGTCTCGACACTGATCTGGTGCACGGAGGGCACGCCGGCCGATATTTCCATCGGCGAAAACGCCGAGGACATGGGCGCGCGCAAGCTTGGCACCGCACCACCGCCCGGTGGAAGCCGCGTTGCCATCATCGACTTCCCGCCCGGCAACAAGCCGGCCATGCATCGCACCGAGACGATCGACTATGTCTTCGTCCTCTCAGGCGAGATCGACATGGATATGGACGAGTCCACGGTCCACATGAAGGCTGGCGACGTCATGGTCCAGCGCGGCACGAATCACTCATGGGTCAACAGAAGCAACGCACCGGCGCGGCTTGCCTTCGTGCTCGTCGATGCGGTGCCGCTGGGCATCGGGCACGCCGTGGTTGGCACGGCGGCAGCGGGGTCTCACTAGGTCGCCGGGGGCTCCCGATCAGTCGGGAGCCTTCGCATCGATCAGGATGAACGCGATGCGGCAGACCTCTTTGCTGCGATTAACCCATGCATGGTTGGTGCCCTGCTGCACGAGCACGTCGCCAGCCTTCAGGTGAATTTCCGAATCATCGAGCAGCATGTCGATCTCGCCCTGCAGGATGAGGGCGTAGTCGATGGTGCGGGTGCGATGCATGAAGGGGTGGCGCGGCGGCAGGCCCCTGATCGCAGGCTCGTGTGCCAGTTCCTTCTGCCGGGCGGATGCGTCCATCTTCTCCGTTTCCGGCGAAACCGGCGGATAATCCATGATCCGGAAGATCGATCCGCAGGCGGGCGGCGAGGTGCCGATCTCGATCGCAGCCCGATCAACCGTGCCACCAAGTGGCGCAGGCGCCCCGTCCGTGACCCACAACAGGTTTGCGATGTTGCCCTTGCCCGGACGCACAGCCGTGTGGGGATTGAGGCTGTCGAACAGGACGACGGCCTTGCCGCTTTCGTCGAGTGTGGTGACGACTCGGCGCACTTCGCCGGGTTTGTTGGTCATGGCTTTTCCTCCTGAAGCTGTACCGTCAGGCTGCCCTGATGCCACCAACCTGTAAAGACGGCCCGAAAACTTTAGCATGGACGCAAAGGCCTTGTGTCATGCGGGCAGTTGCGGTTTCATCGCCTCGACAAAAAGGCGGCGCGGGGGCGATGTCCGCCGGGAGTGGGTCATGACGAGGGGCAAGCAGGCCGTTGTGCGCAAGAATTCAACGGCAAAAGTTGGCAAGGCGCGCAAGACCGGCGGTAAGGACGATACGGCGTCGATTGAAACGGTCGAACGCGCGGCGCGCATTCTCTTTGCCCTTGGCGCGACCTCGCGTCCATCCACGCTCGTGGAAATTGCCGCGCGCACACGGTTGTCGAAGCCCACAGCCTTCCGCATTCTGGCGACCCTGGTCGCTGACGGCCTTGCTGTACAGAATCCGCAGAACGCTTCCTATGCGCTGGGAGTGGTTCCCCTTCAGCTTGGCAGCGCCGTGCTGCGCGACCTCCCGATCCGCGAGCAGTCCCGTCCCGTCATGCAGGCCATCAGCGACCGGGTGAACGAGACCGTCGTGCTCTCCCTGCGCGAGGGTGACCGGCGCTTCAATATTGATAGTTACGAGGCGACCAACGCCATCGGCCAGACGCAGCAGATCGGAATTGGCATTCCGCTCTATGCGGGCGCTGCGAGCCGCGTCCTTCTCGCTGGCCTGTCGGATGAGGAGCTCGAATCCTATCTGACGCGAACTGACCTGGTTGCCTATTCAAGCACCACCTTCAACGAGCCAGACAAGCTGCGCGCGGAAGTGGCGCGAATTCGTCGGGAAAACTATGCGATCAGCTCTGCTGAATTTACCCCGGGCGGACATGCCGTCGCAGCGGCGATCAAGGATGCATCGGGCCACTCAGTCGCGGCGCTGCACATTTCGATTCCGCGCAGCCGCGCCGCCCCAGAGCTGATCCGAAATTGCATCGAGCAACTCCAGATCGGGGTTGATGCCATTGGACGTGCCCTGCCCTGATGTTGGTCCATCCGGCCTCTGCCGCGGTCCATCAGGAGGCTTGAAAAACGCGACTGCGCTCATTCCTGCTTCTGCAGAGGTTGCCTCCGCCGGTGCTTTGCAGGAAGAGAGGGGCAACAAAGTCGTCCTGTGGAGGAAGTCCGGTGTTCCTGACCCGCCTGAGCTGCGCCCTCACTGCCCTGCTGGCCATCTGCGCCCCTTCCCTCGCTCAGGAGAGTTTCTGGCGTGGCAAGACCATCAGCCTCTATGTGGGCGGAACGGCGGGCAGCGGCGTTGACGTGGCCTCAAGGGTCATCGCGAAATACATGACGCGCCACATGCCCGGAAATCCGGCCATTTCGGTTCAGGTCATGCCTGGCGCGGGCGGCATTCGCCTGCTCGATCACCTGCGCACGGCAGCGCCCAAGGATGGAACAGCCCTGGGGACGATCCCGCCCGGCACCCTGCTCGAACCGCTGACCGGGGCCCGCAAGGCGGCCTATTCCATGACGGATTTCAACGCCATCGGCGCCGCCGGCAAGGATGTCAGCCTGTGCATCGCCTCAACGGACTCCGGCTTCACGACCATCGATCAGGTGAAGCAGAAGCAGATGGTGGTCGCCGGCACGGGCGCGGGGGCCAATCCCGACACCTATCCCCTGATCCTAAACGAGGTGCTGGGCACGAAATTCAAGCTCATCACCGGCTATGTGGGCACGCAGGAAACCTCCATGGCCATCGAGCGCGGCGAGGCCGATGGCCGCTGTGGCTGGAGCTGGGCCAGCATCAAGGCGACCCGCCCGGCCTGGGTGCGCGACCACAAGATCTCCTATTTGCTGCAGTTCGCGCTGAAGAAGAATGCGGATTTTCCGGATACGCCATTGGCGCTCGATTTCGTCACCCGGGAGGAGGACCGGCAGTTGCTGACCCTGCTCTTCGCGCCTCTCGACCTGTCGAAGCCCTTCCTCGCTCCCCCGGGTGTGCCTGCCGAGCGCATCGCCGAGCTGCGCAAGGCCTTCATGGACACGATGAACGACGAGGACTACCGCACGGAAGCCGTCAAGCTCTCCGACGAGCCGGTGGATCCAACCGATGGCGCGGAAATGCAGAAGCTCATCGCCGCGATCTATGCGACGCCGGCCCCGGTGGTCGATCGCCTGAGGGGTATGCTGGCCCGCTGATTGACGACCCGGGACGGATTTACGACCAAGGACGGATTTACGACCAAGGACTCGTGGCGAGCCCTCCGGCATCGTGCCAGAAGAGGCCATGGCCAATGATCTCCATTTCGCTGATGTGTTTCCGGCTGCCGACGAGGCGCAGTGGCGCAAGCTCGTCGACCGCGTCCTGAAGGGCGGGCCCTTCGAACGGCTCGTCTCGACGAGCGCTGACGGCATCGCCATCCAGCCTCTCTATGGCCGCCTGACAGAAGACCGCCCGCGCGCCCTGCGCGCAAAGCCGGGCCCTTGGCGGGTGGCCGCCCGCGTCGAGCATCCGGATGTGGAGCTGGCACGCACACAGGTCGCGGTCGACCTCGCCAACGGCGCCAATGCCCTGCACCTCGTCTTTGCCGGCTCCATCGGTGCCAATGGGCTTGGCATGCCGGGCGATCGCGCCGCCATCGACACCCTGTTCGCCGACGTCGACCTCGACAGCGGCCTTGCCATCGAGATCGACCTGTCCGCCGCGACCAAGGATGCAGCCGGGCACCTTGCCGACCTCATCGCCGAGCGCCGCATTGACCCGAAGCGCAATGCGATCACCTTTGGTTTCGACCCGCTGGGTCAGATCGCGCTGGCGGGCGGCAGCCCTCTGCCCTGGGCGCCATTCGCGGATTTTGCGGCTGGCATCTGCCAGTCATTTCAGGCGCGCGGCTTTGATGGCCGGTTCTGTGTGGCCGATGGCCGGATCGTTCATGCAGCGGGCGGTTCGGAAGCGCAGGAACTGGCCTTTGCCCTGTCCTCTGCCATTGCCTATCTGCGCGCATTGGAGGGCAAGGGGATCGAGCTTTCACAAGCGCAACGGATGGTGAGCTTCCGCCTTGCGGCCGATGCGGATCTCTTCGCCAGCACCGCCAAGCTGCGCGCCCTGCGCAGCCTGTGGGCGCGCATCGAGCTAGCCTGCGGCCTCACCCCGGAACCGCTGCATCTGCATGTGGAGACGGCATGGCGCATGCTGTCGCGCCGTGACCCATGGGTGAACCTGCTGCGCAACACGGTTGCCTGTCTTGCTGCCGGAATCGGTGGGGCGGATGTGGTCAGCGTGCAGGGCTTCACGCAGGCTTTGGGCTTGCCCGACGATTTCGCCCGCCGCATCGCCCGGAATACGCAGACGATCCTCATCGAGGAGTCAGGTCTCGGACACGTTGCGGACCCCGTGGCAGGCGCGGGAGGCTTCGAGGCGCTGACCGAGGAAATCGGCCAGAAGGCCTGGGCCGCATTCCAGCAGATCGAGGGTGAAGGCGGCCTCTTCGCCTCGCTCGAAAAAGGCGCCATTCAAGGTCGGATTGCAGAGAGCGCATCAGCACGCGCCAAGCGCGTCGCGCGCCGTGCCCTGCCGCTGACGGGAACGAGCGAGTTTCCAAATCTTGCCGAAGCACCCGTTGATGTGCTGGCGCCGCTTTCGGAAGCGCTCTCTGCCACGCCATGGCCAATCAAGGTCACACCACTTGTCGCAACGCGCGATGGCATCGCTTTCGAAGCTCTGCGTGATCGCTCCGATGCCATGCTTGCCGCAAAGCGTGCGCGCCCCAAGCTGTTCCTCGCGAATCTTGGCACCGCTGCGGACTTCACCGCCCGCGCCATGTTTGCCAAGAGCCTGTTCGAGGCCGGTGGACTCGAAACGCTGTCCAATGAAGGCTTCACCGATGACGCCTCGCTCGCCAGCGCCTTCGTGGCCAGTGGCGCGAGGGTTGCCTGCCTGTGCTCGTCCGATGCGCTCTATGGCGAGCGTGCCCTAAGTGCAGCCAAGGCTCTAAAGGCCACCGGTGCAGCGCGGCTATGGCTCGCCGGACGTCCCGGATCTTCGCAGGCCGAATGGACCGCTGCAGGCATTGAGGACTTCATCTTCGCCGGATGCGATGCCATCGCCGTGCTGACGACTGCGCTGGATGCCGCCTCCGCGTGAGGCCGGCCTGCAGTCAATTCATCCGCTGTGGCCGGTTGACCAGCGCCACGAGCGCGTAGCTGATGATCAGCAGCAGATACCATGACGTGAACTTGGCAAAACCGACCGGCGCCCAGACGCTGGCCTGATGGGGATAAAGCCAGGCGCTTGTGTAGGTTCCCACATTTTCGGCGAGCCAGATGAAGATCGCGCACAGGCCACAGGCCAGCAGCAGCGGCATGCGGCGGTGGTGGTTCCAGACGCGGTAGTAAATCCAGCACCGCCCGAAGATGAGGGCCGCCAGCGCGAAGAGGCCCCAGCGCAGGTCGAGCCCCCAATGGTTGGTGAAGAAATTCGCATAGATTGCCACGGCGAGCGCAAAGACCTGCCAGAGCGGCGGGTGGCCTGTGAAGCGATAGTAGAAGAGCCGCCAGGAGCGCGCGATATAGCTGCCCACGGAGGCATACATGAAGCCCGTGAAAAGCGGCACGCCGCCGATCCGCAGCAGGCTGGCCTCCGGATAGACCCATGACCCCACGGAGGTCTTGAAAATCTCCATCACGGTGCCAACCACATGGAACAGGAAAATGACCTTCGCCTCCTCGTAGATCTCCATCCGCAGGCCCAGCAGAAGGACCTGGGCCAGAAGGGCCGCCAGCACGAGGAAATCGTAGCGCGCAAGTGAAGCCCCGCGCGGATACCAGAGATGGGTTGCGATCAGCAGCGCCACCATGAAGCCGCCGAACAGACAGGCCCATGCCTGCTTCACGCCGAAGCGCAGGAATTCGTAGAGGGCCGCAGTCGCCGGGTGGCGACGTGCGTACTCCGCAAGCGCTGCCTCGCCCGCGACGAAGCGGGCCAGCGGCTTCCATCGCGCGGCTGCGCTGAGGGCGGGATCAGTGGGGCTTTCGTACATCGGCTGGCCGTCTAAGGGTGAATGGTCCGGAGGTCCTGTGGGCCCTATAATGCGTCAATTCCCGCTGATGGTGAGCTGTCCATGTCCCGCATCCCCGACTTTTCCACGCTGGCCTATGAGCGCGCTTCTGCGCCTGTGCCTGCGCCGTCGGGTGAGACCTGGGCGACGCCCGAAGGCATTCCGGTCAAGTCGATCTATGGGCCGCAGGATGTGGCCGGGC
>CAISZN010000298.1 GCA_903889985.1 uncultured Hyphomicrobiales bacterium
AACGCAGACCAATGTGAACGATTTCCGTGCGGTGCTGGTAATACGATGACATCTGCACAACAGGCGCACGGCTCGATCCTGCAGGACATTCGCATGGGGCTCTTCGTGCCCCTGTTCCTGCATACGGTGCTCATCCACACCGCCATCGTGGTGGCCCGCGTGACCACGACCTACAAGGTGGTGGAACTTGGTCTGCCGGTCATCTGGATTGGCATCATCACGGCCGGCTATTCCCTGCTTCCCATCTTTTTCGCCGTACCTCTCGGGCGCTTTATCGACCGCGGCTTCGACAGCCTGGCGACCCGGATCGGCTCCGCGCTTCTGCTCGTTTCCACCATCGCCTTTTGGCTGCTGCCACCAAATGCTGGAACACTCTTTGTCGCGACGGTCGTCCTCGGTGTGTCGCAGCTTGCCTGCATGGCCGGACACCAGATGATCTCCATTCGCGCCGGCCGCACCGTGCGCGGTCGCGATGCCATCTTTGGCTATCACATGGTTGCCATCGCCACGGGACAGGCGCTGGGGCCACTCACCATCGGGCTCCTGTCAGGAGAGGCGAGCGTTCCGCCAACCGGCCTGCTGTTCACGATCGCCGTTGCGCTGAGCGCGGCGGGACTGGTGGTCTCCCTCTTCCTGCCACCGGCGGCAGATGCGGGCGCCAAGGACCGGGTCCGCTCCAGCGCCACCCTGACCGACCTGCTCGGCATCCGTGGCCTTGTGGCCTATCTGGTGGCAAGCGTCATCACGATCACGGGCCTCGACCTGATCGTGGTCTACATGCCCCTGCTCGGCCATGAGCGGGGCATCGATGCCTCGACCATCGGGCTGCTGCTGGCCGTGCGAGCGGCCTCCTCCATGATGGCGCGGCTGGTCTACGTGCCCATGGTGGAATGGCTGGGACGCATGCCGCTCACCTATCTCACCATGCTCGGCCCGGCCGTGGCCTTTGCGGTCATCGCCAGCCCAAGCCCGCTCTGGCTCATGTTTGGCGCCCTGATTGTCTGCGGCATCGGGCTCGGCATTTCGGCCACCCTGACCCTCTCGGGCGTGGTGGATCTCGCCCCCCTCGATGCCCGCGCAACCGCCATGTCCCTGCGCCTGACCGGCAATCGCCTCGGCCAGATGATCATCCCCTTTGGCGCCAGCCTGATTGCGGCCGCCACCGGAACGGCAGGAATCTTCCTCCTGATCGGGGCGACCCTGGCCGGCTCGGCCGGCGGGGTCTGGTGGAGCAGGAGCCGTCGTGACGACTGAGGGCGTTGACTTCAACGTGCCCGGGCGGCATTCACGAGCCATGAACCGCGAGCCGAGGAGCGCCTCATGAACAACAGCCTCAGCCTCACCCTGATCGGCTATGGCGAAGTCGGGCAGATCTTTGCGCGCGAGTTCCTGAAGCGCGGTGACATCAAGGTCACCGCCTATGACCTGAAATTCGACGGCCCGGATGGCGCCGCCCTGATCGACAAGGCTCGGGCGGCCGGCGTGATCCCCGCCAGCGGCCATGCGGCGGCGGCGCAGGGCGCCGACATCGTCATCTCCGCCGTGACCGCCTCCTCGGCCCTGCCGGTGGCGGAGCAGGCTGCGACCTACCTGAAGCCCGGCCAGACCTTCTTCGACATCAATTCGGCCTCGCCCGG
>CAISZN010000299.1 GCA_903889985.1 uncultured Hyphomicrobiales bacterium
GCCGAAGATGCACTTGGTCTTCCAGCCCGCGAGCGGCTGGGGGCACTGCGGCATGACCGCATCACCGCGCGGGATGGGCTGTGTGCGCGCGGAGGCGACACGCTCGTCATATTCAACGGGCTTCTCGTCGATGCCCACCAGTGGCTTTCCGGTCTGCCGATCGAGGATATAAATCCAGCCGGTCTTGCAGGCTTCTGCAATGGCCTTGCGCGTCTTGCCCTCATAGACCTGATCGAACAGCACGACCGGGCTCGGGCAGTCGAAGTCCCAAAGGTCGTGATGCACCATCTGGAAGTGCCAGGCATATTTGCCCTCGAGCGTCAGGGCGACCATGGACGAGCTGAACAGGTTGTCGCCGGGGCGATCGCTGCCCATGCCGCCTGCTTCCGGCCCCGGATTCCCGGTCGCGAAATAGATCAGGCCGAGTTCCGGATCGATGGCAGGTGTGTTCCACACATTGGCGCCGCCCGACTTCCAGGCTGCGGCGCGCTTGGGATCTGGATCATCCGGCTTTGGCCACGTTTCGGAGCCCAATTCACCCGGGGCAGGCGCCGTGTAGAAGCGCCATTTCTCCTTGCCCGATTTCGCATCGAGCGCGGCCACGAAACCACGAACGCCGCGATCGCCACCTGAAATGCCGGTGTAGATGACGCCGTTGTAATACAGCGGCGCGGCTGTGATGGTGTAGCCGTCCTGCCAGCGCCCGATCTGCGTGCGCCAGACCTCCTTGCCGGTCTTCTGGTCCAGCGCAACCATGTTGCCGTTGAGCATGCCGAGATAGACACGGCCATCGCCGATGGCGACACCGCGATTGTCCCAGCCGCAACACACGGTATTGATGTTCTGCTCGATCTTCGAACGCCACTCCCAGATCAGGCCACCGTTCTTGCCATCGAGGGCGAAGACGTCGTCATTGCCGGTGACGATGTAGAGCACGCCATCCTTCACGATGGGCGCGGCCTCGAAGGAATATTTGGCGCCGAGCCCGGATCCCAGGTGGGTCACCCAGGCGCCTTTCAGGTTCTTCACGTTGTTCGTGTTGATCTGATTGAGGGTCGAATAGCGCGAATTGTTGGTGTCGCCGCCATTCGTGACCCAGTCCTTGGCCGGATATTTCCGCGCGTCTGGTTCTCGCATGTTCTTTTGCGCCAAGGCCGGTGCGGCCGTCAGGGCCACCGTCAGCACGGCGGCGGCGAGTGTGCGAAGTGATCGCATTCGTTTCCCCCCCAGGGTCATTTTTTCTGGGCGCCACAGTGCCCGCCCGGAGCGGCGCTGACAAGTCCGTGAATGGTCGTGAAACCTTCAGGCTCCGTTCATGTCAATCATGCTCATATTGACCCATTGCCACTCGGATTGGTGTTTGCTTGATCCGGATGGCCGCTAGCCCGGCGGTTTTGCCGCTCGGAGAAAAGGGAGTTGAATCCATGTTCCGCAAGATCCTGACTGTTGCAGCCCTGGCCTGTAGCCTTGGCGGCTTTGCTGCATCCGCTCAGGCGATGCCCATGGGCATTGCCGGTATCAGTGGTGCTGACGAGGCCGGCATCACCCTCGTGGCTGGCGGTTGTGGCCCCGGCTATCATCGTGGTCCCTATGGTGGCTGCCGGCCGAACTTCGCGCCGCGGCCCTACTATGCGCCGCGCCCCTATTATGCCCCGATGGGTCGCTGCTTCGTGCGCCGCGACTTCTACGGCCGCCCCGTCCGCGTCTGCCGCTGACCTTTCAGGAGCCCTGCCATGGCAGGGCTCCCTTCCGCTCCTTCGCATCACTCAAATGAGGTAGGCGAAGAAGATTGAATGTTCTCTATTTGTTCTTTATTCTAGGGTCATGACGACCCAACAAGACGATTTCGAACTCGATATCGCGCTCGCCCTCAGGGAAATTCGACTCTACTGGCGCCCGGGCAGGGATCCGCTGTCGCTCGACGACAAGCGCCGCCTGGCCCGCATGATCATCGACCATCTTGGCCGCGCCCGGATCACCATCGTGCGCGCCGATCCACCGCCGATCGGGCAGGGCACAGGCCGTTTCATGACGTAAGCGACGATCAGAAGCGTCAGGATATTTTTACCCCAAGCTTCACCTTGGTGTCGTGGAACGACCTTACGTCGTCACGACATCTTCGACGGAGTGGCGGAATGGGTGAGGAACAACTGGTGGTAGCCGCAATCCTGATGGCGCTCGCGGTCACCGTCGCTGCGAGCCTGATCGAACTGTTTCAGCGTGCGCCACGCCGCCGTCGCCTCAACTGGTCGAACAGGTCACTCAACTAATTTCCTATCTTGCCAGACAGGCCAACGCGATCCAATCTCTCCTCAAGGCGGCAGCGGCTCGACCCGCAAGACACGCCAGACTGGGAGGATTTCCATGGCATCCTTGCGCATGATTGCAAGCGCAGGCGCTAGCCTGTTACTGGCCGCCGGCAGCGTTCACGCGGAAGTCCGCACCAAGCTCGTCGATTACATTCAGGGGAACACGCCCCTGCAGGCCTATGTGGCCTGGGACGACAGCCAGACCGGCAAGCGACCGGCGATCTTTCTCATTCATCGACGCGATGGCATGTCGGACCTCACGCGCGCCAATACCGAGGAATTCGCGCGGCAGGGCTATGTCGTCTTCGCTGCGGATATCTTCGGCAAGACAGTCCGACCGAAGACGGTTGAGGAAGCGGAAGCGCAGTCCAAGATTTATAACAACGACCGCGCTCTGATGCGTGCGCGCACCCAGGCGGGCTTCGACACCATGCTCAAGGATCCCCTCGTCGATGCCTCACGCGTGGCCTTGATTGGCTATTGCTTCGGTGGGACCGCAGCTTTCGAATTCATTGATACCGGCGCGCCCGTGATCGGCACCGTCGCCGTGCATGGTTCCTTCCGCGGGTTCACGCCAGGCGCGGCCAAGAACATCAAGGGACGCGTGCTCATCCTGCACGGCGCGGAAGACACGACGGCACCGCTGCCAGAAGTCTGGTCCGTGATCGATGAATTGCGCAAGGCGAAAATCGATTGGTCCATGGAGCTCTATGGCGGTGCCAATCATGGTTTCACCACGCCGAATTCGCCGGCCAACAAGCGTGCCGATGAGTCTTACCGTGTGGCCGCGCGCGCCTTCTTCGGTGACGTGCTGAAATAGGCAAGCGGTCTTGGTTGCAATAGATATGCTACGGCTTAAGCTTGCGACCGCAATGGCCTCATTTCGGAGATTTGCTTGTACCTTCGTTCCGCATTCGCAATCACCCTATTCGGGCTCCTGAGTCTTTCTGCTGAGGCCCAGCAGGGCCAGACCCTCACCGGGACGATCAAGGAGTTCACCTGTGGTGACAATTGCTACCTGACAATTCGCACGGAGCAGGGGCGCGAGGAAACAGCCCTTTGCGAGGCCAAGGACTGCCAGCCGTGGAATGATATGACTGCGATGCCTGCAAAATTTATTGGTCGCCGCATTCGTGTCGGTGTTGGTAATGGAATTCAATATGACGGCTCTGGCCGCCGCATGGGTACGATGAAAAGTTTCCGCACCATCACCTGGCTTTGAGGGCGAACAGCCCTGTTTACGGCCAAGGGCGGATCATCAAAGGCGCTCAAAATAGCCAATGGCAGAGTCCTGTTGGCGGCAGGTCACGAGAGGTGCCGCTCACCTGCTTTGGCGTCAGAACAAAACGACCGCCGCAGCCAGCAGAGCTATGAGCAGGCAGATCACCCAAACGGCCCGATCCATCCAGTTCACCCGCTGCTCGACAGGCCCAGAGGCAACGTAGATTCTCCGCGGGGGAGGTGATGCGGATGGATCCTGAGGGCTGGACACAGGCGGGACCGACGCTTCCAAAAAGTGCTCGATATGTAAAGTTCTCGTTACGTATGTATACGGCCGTAAATGCCGGGAAGCAATCGATGCCAGCCCGGACGAACGGCCTATGGACAAAAAATATCGACCGGCTTGACGCCCCTTGGGGAGCGGCCGGGAATGCGCGCACCGTTTTGCCAAAGGGCTCGTCCTTAGCAAGTTTCAATTCGGTTGCTTGAAATGGTAGGCGGGACAGGGATTGTACCTGCGACCCGTCCCGTGTGAAGGGGACAGGATTTGGACGTAAGAAATTGAAAATATTTACTAAATACCAGCTTTGCAGCGATGGGTAACAAGTCGGCCGGGCGCGCTTCTTTGCTCACGTCGACGTGCTCACACTTGGCGGTGGACTGGCGGGATGGCCAAGCGCCAAAGGTGAGCCGGAAGAAATGGACTGCGATCCCATCAGGATGTTCACCTTGATAGCGTCTCAGCGGCGTCGGGTAGTTTGTAGAGATAGCCGGACTTGCCCAGTCGGAAGACAGTCCGCCCTTCGATGAGTTCACGGTTTACGACTGGAGCTACTGCGACGGGCGGCAGATGCAGGGGCCTGGGTTCGCCGTTTTTGGTCTGACGGACATAGGCGAAGCCCTCGGGCAGGTCGAGATCGGCAGGCCACCGGTTCACTGCATTTTGTAGAAGCGGCCTATCCGGCGACGAAGACTGCCCTAACCGGCGAAACAACCGACTGTTTGAAGCCCTAAACATATGGATATTCGAGCGCAGCTGAGAGTTCCAAGTTGGTCGATGAAATGCATAAGCCGAGTCAACCGGAGCGGAATTTTGTTTGTGACGGCTGATGATCGGTCTTTATGCCGTATCCCATCACTCTGGTCCTCCCAGTCCAAACGCTCCACGGGACGCCAGAAAGACCTCGATCAAGGTCGATCAGCAAACCCAACTGCGTCAGTCATGCCCTTGAATATTTGTCACATTCAGCACAGGCACGCCGGTCGAGCCTGATAAAAGAATGTCAGGCTTGAGCAAGCGGGTTCGATGAACAGCCAGCGCCTTCAGGACTCATTTTACTGGCACTCACCACGGGGAAGAGTTTGATGCCAAGTGTTGAAACATTGACGGCTCAGATGGCTGAAGCGGGCCAGCTTGATGAAGATATTACCACCGTCGTTCGAACTGCAGATGACGCCTGGGTATTTCGGTTCGAGGACATCGATGTTGAGCTGGAATATTCCGAAGTCTCAGGGAATCTTCTTGTTGCCGGTGTCATTGGTGCGCCCCCTCGCGAAGGTCGTGAGGCTGTACTCGAGGCGCTCCTATCATACTCGTTCCTCTGGCGCGATACGGGTGGGATTCGGATGGCCATGACTGGCAAGGGCGGGGACGTTGTGCAGTTGTTCGAGGTCTCTGCGGACAATCTGACCCCGAAACAGCTGGTGGTCATCGTGAGCAATCTTGCCGCGAATGCGCGGATCTGGCGGGCCTTTCTGGCGTCTGGTGCGGCAACAGAAGCACCGTCACCGAGTCCGGCACAATTCACTGATTTCGTCATCCACGTCTGATCCGGGAGCAGTTTGATGCCTATAAACGGACCATCGCTGACCGTTACCCAACACACAACAGTCGATCAGCTCCAATCGTTTGTTCGCGACAACGCGACAGCCAAGGACAAGATCCTTGGCAAAAAGGACCCGGTCACGGGTCACACAACGCTCTATATTGGCCGCAAAACCTCTTTCAAGGATATGCTGACCGGGAAGGCCGTGCAGCGCAAGGCAGAAGCCAAGACAGCGGTTCTCACAATTCTTCATACAACGCTTCAGCAGACAAAGTCAGGACGCGTGCTGACACAGGACGAGTCGAGGGCGATTGACGACCTCGGTTCCTCGGTCACCAATCGGCGCAACGACACCGGCAATCACGGCATGAAGGCCGGGATCATCAATCTACTTGCGTCTGCAGTTCAGGGCGCGAAAAGCTATGGTAAGGCACCGGGTGGTCCGACCAAGGGCCCGCAGCTCAACGACCTTGGCAATTTTGCTGGGCATGTGAATACCGCTGGCGCTGGGTTGTCGAATGCTCTGCAAAATGGCGCATCGATGCAGGCCGTCTCCGATACGTTGGGAGATGAAATCGCCAACGCATTCCGTGCCAACCATCCTGGCGCGGGTGACCGCCTCGCTTTTGCGATGTCTGATGGCAAGGAGTTCAAGGAACAACTCCTGGCCGGCATGAAAGCTGGCCTCGGCAACCCTGCTGGCGAGAATCTGGAGAAGTCACAGGATGTGCTTGCCGCAATCGACAGTGCCTTCAACCGCGCGGCAGCGCAGATGCTGCCAAATGCCGAAGTCGGGGGAAATCTGATAACCCTGAACTATGTCGACAAATATGGCCAAAACGGCACTGCAGATCTGCCCAAAATTATTCTTCAGACACCTACCGGGCCGAAGGAATACGCACCAGAGGGATTCCTTGGGACTGGTGGTTTTGCCGACGTCTACTCTTACAAGGCAAC
>CAISZN010000300.1 GCA_903889985.1 uncultured Hyphomicrobiales bacterium
CCGCTTCATGGTGCAGGATTCGACCGTCAAGGTGATCTGCTGCTTCATCGAGGCGATCCGCGATGCGGATGATTTCC
Source organism: uncultured Hyphomicrobiales bacterium (assembly GCA_903889985.1). GTDB lineage: Bacteria > Pseudomonadota > Alphaproteobacteria > Rhizobiales > Beijerinckiaceae > Terripilifer. Next base: position 78 of record CAISZN010000300.1, read on the forward strand.
TGGATGCCTGCCGTTATGCGCGCGCCTCGGGAAAACCCATCATCGCCATGAAGATCGGCGGTTCAGAAGCGAGCCGCGCAGCGGCACTTGCCCACACAGGCTCGCTGGCGGGATCCCTCGCCTGCTTCGACGCCGTCACGAGACCACTTGGCGTCCTGCGTGTCGATACGATTGACCAGATGGTCGAGACGGCGGAATTCCTGACCCATGCAGAAATTCCGCGGGGCGCGCGTGCAGGAGCGATCACCTTCTCGGGCGGGCTGAAGGGCCTGCTACTGGAAGCCGCAGAGCGCCATGACGCCAGTTTTCCAAGCCCGACGCCGGAGACCGTGGCGAAACTCAAGGAGATCCTTGGTGTCGGCACGTCGCTGGGCAACCCGCTGGATGCAGGCTTTGCAGCGCTTTCAAGCGCCGAGGCCTATTTCAAATGCATCGACATCATGCTCGATGATCCCAACATCGACGTGCTGCTCGTACAAGAGGAACTGCCTCTGCAGGAAGGCATGAACGCCAAGGCCAAGAACCTCATCGAAGTCGACCGTATGGTCCATGAAGGCCATCGCAAGCCCGTGGCTGTCGTTTCCATGGCAACCTATATGTATTCGGATTTCACGCGCACATTCCGAAATAGCTTTCCACACCTCCCTGTCCTGCATGAAGTGGACAAGGCTGTGGGGACAGTTGCTCGGGTTGGACACCTTGCATCGCTGCCACCTGCAGAGCCACACAAAGTCTCAGCGCTTCCCGAAGGCGCAGAAGCATTGCTGGCCCGCGGAAAGATCCAGTCAGACGGGCGCCGGGTGCTCGATGAAACAGCCTCCAAGGACCTTCTTGCGCTTGCAGGTCTGCGTTTGCCGCGTGAACGCGTCGCACAGGATGGTATCGCTGCAGTCGCAGCGGCACGCGAAATCGGATTTCCAGTTGTCCTGAAGCTCGTTTCTGACGACATCCAGCACAAATCGGACATCGGTGGCGTCAAGCTCAACCTCGCATCTGAAGGGGCGGTTCGGGACGCCTTTGAAGCGATCCGGCAGAATCTCATCGCAGCCAAGCCCGGCGCACATTTTGGTGGCGTCCTGGTGGCAGAAATGGTGAGCGGCGGACAGGAACTCGTGGTCGGTATCCATCGCGATCCGGAAGTTGGGCTCGTCACCATGTTCGGCACGGGTGGCGTGCTGCTGGAATTGCAGAAGGATGTCTGCTTTGGCCCCGTACCCCTGTCTGCTGCGCAGGCGGCAGATATGATCGACCGGACCATGGCCGGCAAACTTCTCGCTGGCTATCGAGGCAGCCCTGCCCTCGACAGGCAGGCCGTGATCGACACCCTGGTGAATATATCCCAAATCGCCGCAACACTGGGCGAGCGGCTGGAAAGCGTGGATATCAATCCGCTTCTTGCCCGACCGTCCGGCGAGGGCGCTGTCGCACTCGATGGGCTCGTCGTCCTGACGCGCTGAATAGGCCCGCCTTTGCACCGCCTGCCGAACCGTTTAAACTACGGACATCGGACAAACGGAGACAAGAATGGAAACGCTCCCCACTGGCGCGAACTTCAAACGCGCCAAGATCCTTTGGGAACTCGGCTTGCACATTGCGGGCAATCCGGAAACGAAATACGGCGGCAATCGCGACGTGCGGATCACGGTCGGCGCTGGCTCGGGAGAAGATTTCAAGCCCTGGCTCAACCTGGCAACCGGCTCCGCGATCATGGCCTATTCTGTTGCCAAGGGCGACGTCGACATGGCCTTCGTCAATCCTTCGGCCCTGCTGACCCAGGCCTATCGGGGAACGGGCATCTTCACGCGTCCGCTGCCGCTGCGCATCGTCGGCAATTATCCCAGCGTCGACCGCTTCGTGGTGGTCATGCGCAAGAAGCTCGGCTTCAAGTCCCTTCATGACGTACGTAAGGCGAAATATCCGCTTCAGATCTCCCTGCGCGAAGATCCGACCCATTCGACGCTGGTTCTCGTCGCGCAGCTGCTGGCCCACTACGGCATGTCGCTGGCCGACATCGAGTCCTGGGGTGGCAAGATCCATCCGGCCGGGCCGCCAAACGACAAGCGTCGCCTGGAAGGAATCCGCAACGGCACACTCGATGCCGTCTTCGACGAAGGCATCAGCATCTGGCTGAAGGAAGCGCTCGCCAACGATATGGAACTCATCAGGTTTGAGACCGATACTTTCGACCATCTGGGCAAGATTGGCTGGCGCAAGGTGAATCTGCGCACGGGCCGCTTCCACGACCTGCCCGAACATGATTGCATCGACTTCAGTGGCTGGCCGCTCTATTGCCGCGCCGACTTGCCTGAGAAGACCGCTTACGATGTCGCTGCAGCATTCGGCGCCCGACATGAATGGATGCCCTGGGAAGCAGGTACCCATGAAGGCATCGCCCATGTTGGCACTGAGACCGAAGCAACACCGATGGACGTTCCACTCCATCCCGGCGCCGAGCGCTGGTATCGCGAACAGGGCATCATTCGCTGAAACAAAAAGGAGCGGGCACCTGCCCGCTCCTCGACTTTTCAGATTTGAAAATAGGGCGTTCAGCCCTCGAGGCGTTGCGCCAGATCTTCATGTCCGAGCTGGCGCAGATAGTCCGCCGTGCGCTCGATGACATCCCCATCGGTCTCGCCGAGACCCACGAAGGCCGCACGATAAGCCATCAATGCTGCAGCCTTTCCTGATGTCGCAAGAGACTCGATCAGGCGGGCCTGCGCATATTTGCGCTGCACGAGCAGCTCGGCGGGGCAGAGGCCCGCTGCGCGCTTGTACATGTCCGTTGCGCGATCGAACTCGCCCTGCTTCTGGAGCGCCTGACCCAAGGTGCCATAGACCTGCACAGAGGCCATCCCGACGATCACAGCGCGTGTCAGATGAACCACGGCGTCTTCGATCTTGCCCTGCTCAAAGCTGACAAGACCCAGGCCAGCGGAAGCATCGGCGGAATTGGGTTCAAGTTCGAGCGCAGAACCAAAGGCCTGCTCGGCCACGCCATATTCGCCGATGGAAGAACACAGGCAGCCGGCCGTCAACCAGACCTGCACCTGGTTCGGATTGAGTTCAAGCGACGCAGTCAGGTAACCCATGGCTTCGCTGGCACGGCCCAGCGCGCACAAGAGGCTGCCAAGTTCGCCAAGCAGCATGGCATCCTTCGGCGCCCAGATCGCCGCTGTAATCAGGAACTTCGCTGCCTCGTCGAGATGGCCGTCACGCCAGAGCTGCAGGCCCGTGTAACGCAGGCCCCGTGTCTTGTCCGTAACGCTATCCTGAGCGGCCTGGAGGGCATCGTCCTGATTGTGCCAGCGTGCGAGGGCGGAATCCAGCGGGTTCGCTGTGTTCGAAGACAGGTGGATGGTCATGCGGCCCTCAAGCTTTCGTGCGTCTGCTTATGGATCAGCAGATTAGGGGCCGAGCCTCACGTGAAGCTTGCCGACACCCTCAAGGGCCCGGAGGGCAATCCAGCCTGTCTCCAGCTTCCGCGTGAGCCCAAGCGGGACCTTGGAATGGGATCGGACCCCGAATAGGGTGCGGATCGAGATTTGATTGGAGGAAACATGTCATCTAGTGAGGCCACTGGCGCGGGAATTGGCCAACCAGTCCTGCGTCGCGAAGACATTCGCCTGCTCACGGGCAAAGGATCTTACAGCGACGATCAGCGCGACGAGCATCAGGCCTTCGGTGTGGTCCTGCGTTCATCTCACGCCCACGCCAGAATTCGAAGCATCGATGCGTCCGCCGCGCGCGCGATGCCCGGCGTGCTCGCTGTGCTAACCGGCGCGGAGATGGAAGCCGATGGCCTGAAGCCAGTCCCCAACCGGGCCATATCGGACGATTCGCGAGACATTCCTTTCCGCAACCACGACGGGCGCCCGGTCATCACCACGCCGCAAACGCTTCTGCCCCGCGACAAGGTTCGCTTCGTTGGCGAAGCGGTGGCCTTTGTGGTCGCAGAAACGGTTTATCAGGCCAGAGATGCGGCAGAAGCGGTGATCATAGATTATGACATGCTTCCCGCAGTGGTCTCGGCCCGCGAAGCTGCAGAGCCGGATGCGCCCATCCTCTGGGAAGCCCACGGCTCCAATGTTTTCATCGAAGTCCATTCAGGCGATCATCTGACCACTGAAGCAGCCTTCGCCAAGGCTGCGCATGTCGTGCGCCTCGCCACCCATTGCCAGCGCGTCACGGGCGTGCCCATGGAGCCGCGCGCGGCCTTGGGGACCTTCGACCCAATTGACGGGTCATTTCTCCTGCGCAGCGGCAGCGGCGGCGTGCACCGTCAGCGCGATTCGCTCGCAGGTGTTCTGAACATCAATCCCGACACGACACGCGTTATTCATGGCGATGTCGGGGGCAGCTTTGGGACACGCAATAATTTCACGCCGGAATCGGGCCTCGTCTGCTGGGCTTCGAGACGAGTGGGGCGGCCTGTCAAATGGACATCGGATCGCGGCGAATGCTTTGCCAGCGACTATCAGGGTCGCGACCTGGACGTCGTGACAGAACTGGCGCTCGATGCTGAAGGCCGCATCCTTGGCCTGCGCAGTGACAACGTGGGCAATCTTGGATCGCACACGGTCTCGATGGTGTCGCTCCGAAAGTCAGCGGGCCTGATGACCGGCAACTACAGGGTGCCCGCCGCCTTCATTCGCTCAAGGGCGGTCGTGACCAATACAGTCCCCACGACCTCCTATCGCAGCGCCGGACGGCCCGAGGCGATCTTCATCATCGAGCGGCTGCTGGACCTTGCTGCCGATAAAATCGGTCTCGACAGGCTGGAGATCCGCCGGCGCAACGTCCTGCGCGATGCCGACATGCCCTATCGCACACCGCTCGGCATCACCTTTGACAGCGGTGACTATGGCGCCACCATGGAGAAGGCCCTCGCACTCATGGACCATGCAGGCTTTGCAGCCCGCAAGGCCGCTTCGGCACAAGCGGGCCGGCTGCGCGGATTTGGCATCGCCAATTATGTTGAAGTGACCACCGGCTCTCCAAGAGAGCGCGCCGAAGTGACAGTCCGGCCCGACGGCCATGTGGACCTCACCATCGGCACACAGTCGACCGGGCAGGGCCACGAGACGAGCTTCGCCCAGCTTATCGACGAGTGGCTCGGCATTCCCATTGAGAAGGTGCGATTCATCCAGGGCGACACCGCTTCGGTGTCCTTTGGTGGTGGCACCCAGTCAGGGCGCTCCATGCGCATGGCCGGCATCGTGGTGGGTGAGGCCACGACCAAACTGCTCGCCAAGGCCCGTGAGGCCGCCGCTGAGCTGCTGGAGGTCAGGATGGATGACCTGGCCTTCGACCGGGGAAGCTTTACCGTTCAAGGCACGGACCGGTCCATCGACCTGTTCGCCCTGGCCGCTGCCATGGACCATGGCAAAGGGCTCCCTGCTCACCTGCACGGCGCATTGGGGGGGACGGGCGATGTCACCACCAAACATGCTGGCTTTCCTTTTGGAGCAGCGGCTTGTGAGGTGGAAGTCGACCCCGAGACCGGACAGGTGGAACTGGTCGCCTATGGCGCGGTGGATGACGTCGGCCGGGCGGTCAACCCCATGATCCTGCATGGTCAGACCCATGGAGGCGCTGCACAGGGCATCGGCCAGGCCCTATGGGAACATTGCCTCTGCGACAAGTACAGCGGACAGGTCCTGACCGGGTCCTTTCAGGATTATGGGATGCCGCGGGCAGGGACGTTACCCTCGTTTCGTACGGAGATCGCTGAAACTCCGTCTCCAAACAACCCGCTTGGCATTCGATCGGGGGGAGAGGGGGGCACGACCCCTGCCCTCGCCGTCATCATTGGCGCCATCGTGGACGCCCTTAAGGAGCGGGGCGTCCGCCATATCGAAATGCCGGCAACCCCATTGCGGGTATGGCAGGCCATTCAGGCTGCTGCAAACCGCTGAAACGGCGAGGCCGGGCACTGGGCCCGGCCAGAGCCGTCAATGACCGCGCTTCATCTGGCTCGAAGAATTGACCATGGCATGCAGGCTGCGGGCGAAGTTCACGGCCTTGGACATGTCGATGGCCTGGGCATTCACGCCATACTCCTTGACTGCCAGCACGGCAGGCTTGGGCTTGCCGACCAGTCGCTCGATCAAGGCGTCAACACGGGTATCAAGCTCCGCATGGGGCACGATGTCGCTGATGCTGCCGATGGCCAGAGCTCGCTCGGGGGTGATCTCCTGGCTCGTCCAGACATTGTACATCAAGGCCTTGAGCGGCACCCGGTCGATCATGGACGACATCACCATGGTTGGCATGATGTTGTGACCAAATTCCGGAATGGAAAAAACGGCCTGGTCTGAGGCCAGCGTGATATCGGCTGCGGCCGCCAAGGCATAGCCGAATCCCGCCGCCTTGCCTTGCACAACAGCAATGACTGGAGCGCTGGAGCGCCGCAGGAGCCCATAGCAGCGGAACACGTGGTCGGACATGGTCCGCACGTCATAGGCCTCCGGCGCTGCCGGCCGGGCCCCCTTCATGCTGGCGCGCCCGACGCAGAAGTCCTCACCAGCCCCACGCAGGACGAAGAGGCGAACCTTTTCGTGCTCACGCTCAACGATATCGCCAAGCTCATTGATCATCGGGTCAGACATGGCATTGCCACGTTCAGGATGATTGATGGTGATGTGAAGAACATCGTCCTTCAGTTCGATGATGAAATCGTCGCTCATGTGACCTCCCTGTACCCACAAATCCTGAAAGGGACAGTTGCCCCACAGAAAAACGTGATAGCCTGTCGGATAAGCGCTTGAACAGCTAAGTACAAGCGACTTTGAGACGCGCTTTATCAAAGAATCCGACGAACGGCATCAGGGACTTGCCTGATGGCGAGCGACGAAAATAACGCCGTTTCATTTTTCCTCAGACCAGAGCTCCGGCACTGAAGTCCGCCTTCGACCTTAGTCTGAGTTTGAGCCACATCACCTAACCGGTTGATTTGAATCAAGGCTTTGAAGCAGGCGCTGGCTGATGAGTTGAAGCTGTTCAACCTTGTCGGACGACTCGAAAGGTCAGGTCCATGCAGCAGACCTCTACGGTCCCAAAAAAAGTATCGACGGCAGAGCTGGGGCTTGCCATCGCACTCGCCGCCTTGGCGGCACTGACAACACTCATCTGGGCCAAGGCATGGGAACCCGCCTATGCCTTCCACGCCGCCCTCTTCACGGTGGCCAGTATCGGCGCAATCCTCGCCATCTTTCTGCGCTATGAGAAGCGTGATGCCTTCACGCCGCAGGAAATAGACGGGAAGCCGAATTACAACTATGGCCCGATCAAGTTCACCACTCTGGCAGCGGTGTTCTGGGGTGTTGCAGGCTTCCTCGTCGGGCTCATCATCGCCCTGCAGCTGGCCTATCCGGCGCTGAATTTCGATCTGCCATGGGTCGCCTTTGGACGGCTTCGTCCCTTGCACACGTCGGCGGTCATCTTTGCCTTCGGCGGCAATGTCCTTCTGGCCACGTCCTTCTATGTCGTGCAGCGGACAAGTCGTGCGCGACTGGCCGGAGACCTGGCTCCCTGGTTCGTGGTGCTGGGCTACAATTTCTTCATCCTGATTGCTGGAACGGGCTACCTGCTCGGGATCACACAGGGCAAGGAATATGCAGAGCCCGAGTGGTATTCGGACCTCTGGCTGACGGTGGTGTGGGTTGTTTACCTGCTCGTCTTCCTGACCACGCTCTGGAAGCGTCGTGAGCCGCATATCTATGTGGCCAACTGGTTCTACCTCGCCTTTATCGTGACGATTGCAGTGCTGCATATCGGCAATAATTCGGCGATCCCGGTGTCGATCTATTCCTCAAAGTCCTACATCGTCTGGTCTGGACTTCAGGATGCGATGGTGGAGTGGTGGTATGGCCACAACGCGGTGGGCTTCTTCCTGACCGCGGGCTTCCTGGCCATCATGTATTACTTCGTACCCAAGCGTGCAGAGCGTCCGATTTATTCCTACCGGCTCTCGATCGTGCACTTCTGGGCTCTGATCTTCCTCTACATCTGGGCCGGCCCCCATCATCTGCACTATACGGCTTTGCCGGACTGGGCGCAGACACTGGGCATGGTCTTCTCGGTTGTCTTGTGGATGCCCTCCTGGGGCGGCATGATCAACGGACTGATGACGCTGTCGGGTGCCTGGGACAAGCTTCGCACGGACCCGGTGCTGCGGATGATGGTCGTATCGTTGGCCTTCTACGGCATGTCGACCTTCGAAGGCCCCCTCATGGCCGTTAAATCGGTCAACTCCCTGTCGCATTACAACGACTGGATCATTGGTCACGTGCATTCCGGCGCGCTGGGCTGGGTCGCCTTCGTGTCCTTCGGCGCGATCTACTGCCTCGTTCCGTGGCTGTGGAACCGCAAGGGCCTGTACTCCCTGAAGCTCGTCAACTGGCACTTCTGGGTCGCGACGATTGGCATCGTCTTCTACATCACATCGATGTGGGTGGCGGGCATCATGCAGGGCCTGATGTGGCGTGCCTACACCAAGCTTGGCTTCCTCGAATACTCCTTCGTGGAAACCACGGAATCGCTGCATCCGATGTATCTGATCCGTGCTCTGGGTGGCGGCCTCTTCGTCATCGGCGCGCTGATCATGGTCTACAACGTCTGGATGACCATTGCGTCGCCGGAATCGGATGATGTTCCCGAGAAGTCGCTCCATGCGGGCGCATTGGCCGCGGCTGAGTGAGAGGACACACAAAATGTCATCAAGTGAACCCCTCCCGCTCTTCAGCCACGCGCGCTTCGAGCGGAACTCCATACTGCTGGTGGTCGGGATCATCCTGACCATCGCCATCGGTGGTATCGTCGAGATCGTGCCTCTCTTCTATCTGAAGAACACGATCGAAAAGGTCGACAGCGTACGTCCCTACACGCCGCTCGAACTGGCTGGCCGCAACATCTACGTGCGTGAAGGTTGTTATCTCTGCCACTCGCAGATGATCCGACCATTGCGTGACGAGGTGGAGCGCTACGGCCATTACTCTCTGGCGGCAGAGAGCATGTACGATCACCCATTCCAGTGGGGCTCCAAGCGCAATGGTCCTGATCTCGCCCGCGTCGGGGGCAAGTATTCGGACGACTGGCAACGTGAACACCTGCGCAATCCTCGTGCATTGGTGCCACAGTCGATCATGCCGGGATATTCCTTCCTGGAAAAGACCGACCTCGACGTCGCTCATATTGCCGATCACCTGAAAGTGCTGGCGATCGAGGGTGTGCCTTACACACCTGAAATGATCGAGAACGCTAAGGCGGACATCAAGGCGCAGACTGGCGCTGACGATAAAGCCTCTGCAGCACTTCAGAAGCGTTATCCAAGGGCCATCTCACGGGACCTGGGAACCGACAAGGGCAAAACCGTGACGGAAGCAGATGCGCTGATCGCCTATCTGCAGCAGCTCGGCACCCAGGTTGATTTCAAGATCTACGATGACAAAGCCAACATCAGGTGATCGCCATGACTTACGAAACTGCAAGAGCCTTTGTGGCTGCGTGGGGATCGATCTATTTCGGCGTCCTCTTCACGGCTGCCATCGCCTACGCGCTGTGGCCCTCGAAACGAACCACCTTCGAGCGCGCCGCCCACATCCCTCTGGCTGAGGACTGATTCCGATGGCCGATACACAAAACTCGATCGACAAGGTCTCCGGCGTCTCGACCACTGGTCATGAGTGGGATGACATCCGCGAGCTGAACAATCCATTGCCAAGATGGTGGCTCTACACCTTCTATGCCTGCATCGTGTGGGGCATAGCCTACACGATCTATTACCCGGCATGGCCGCTGCTGACCTCAGCGACGGAGGGCCTTTCAGGCTGGCATTCGCGCAGCGAGGTGACTGAGGAAGTCACCAAGCTGCGTGCTCTGCGTGGCCCGCTGAACGACAAGATCGCAAAGGCTTCGCTGGAGGAGATCAAGAAGTCTCCTGAGTTGCTCTCCTTCGCGACGGCTCAGGGTGCTGCTGCCTTCGCAACGAACTGCGCGCCTTGCCACGGAGCAGGCGGTCAGGGTGCGAAAGGCTATCCGAATCTGCATGCTGACCGCTGGCTGTGGGGTGGTTCCCTGGCGACAATCCAGCAGACCATCACGCATGGTATCCGCTGGGAGTCCGATCCAGAGACCCGTGTCAGTGCCATGCCCTCATTCGGTCGAGATGGCATCCTGAAGGAGGATCAGATCTCCACGGTTGCTGACTACGTCATGTCCTTCACCAACCGCGCTGACAAGAGTGCAGATCTCGCAGCTGGCAAGAAGATCTTTGAAGAGAACTGTGCTGCCTGTCATGGCAGTGATGGCAAGGGCAATCGCGATGTTGGCGCTGCAAACCTGACGACCCGTGTCTGGCTCTATGGTGACAGCAAGGCCGCCATTCAGGAACGTGTTCGCCTTGGCGGGGGCGGCGTCATGCCAGCCTGGACCGGCCGTCTTGACGAGCCGACCATCAAATCTCTCACCGTCTATGTCCATGGGTTCGGCGGCGGAGAATAATGGTGGCCAACCCATCCCGAGCATGGGGTCGGCACAGCGTCGCGCCTGACAGGCGCGGCGCTTCTGCCGCTCAGGTTGCTGCGCTTTATGCATCGCGCAAGCAGGTATATCCGCAAAGTGTTCACGGCACCTATCGGCGTATCAAATGGGCCATTCTGATCGTCGCCCTCGCGATCTATTACCTTCTCCCATTTGTCCGCTGGGATCGTGGCGCCAATGCACCCAGTCAGGCAGTCCTCGTCGATCTGCCCTCCCATCGTTTCTACTTCTTCTTCATCGAGATATGGCCGCAGGAGGTTTATTACCTCACTGGGTTGCTGATCCTGGCTGCCATGACCCTGTTCCTGATGAACTCTCTCGCAGGCCGGGTCTGGTGCGGCTATCTCTGCCCGCAAACCGTATGGACCGATCTTTTCTACATGGTCGAACGTTGGGTCGAAGGTGACCGGCGTGAACGCATGATGAAGGATCGAATGCCCTTCACCGCCCGCCGCCTAGGCCAGAAAGCGCTTAAGCACTTTTTCTGGATCATGATCGCCTGGTGGACGGGTGGCGCGTGGGTGCTTTATTTTGCTGACGCGCCGACACTTGTACGACAACTGGCGACGTTCGAAGCGCCGATGATCTCCTACATCTGGATTGGCATCCTCACCGCGACAACCTATATTTTCGCCGGACATATGCGCGAGCAGGTGTGCATCTATATGTGCCCATGGCCGCGGATTCAGGCTGCCATGACAGACGAGAACGCACTCAATGTGACCTACCGCATTGATCGCGGAGAACCGCGCATGTCATTCAAGAAGGCCACTCAACTGCGCGAGCAAGGTGAGCCTGCCGGTGACTGCGTCGATTGCGATCAGTGCGTGGCCGTCTGTCCGACTGGTGTCGACATTCGCAAGGGTCTCGATCTTGGCTGTATCCAGTGCGGCCTTTGCATTGACGCCTGTGACACAGTTATGGCGAAGGTCGGACGCGAAACGCGTTTGATTGCCTATGACACGGACGCAAACATCGTTCGCCGGTCGCAAGGAAAGCCGCCAATCTACAAGCTGATCCGCGCGCGGACACTTCTCTATCTTGGGATCATCGCCATCGTGGGCGGTGTCATGCTGTACACGCTCCTGACACGCTCAGCCCTCAGCGTCTCCACCATCCATGACCGCAATCCACTCTATGTCGAGCTGTCGGATGGATCCGTGCGCAACTCCTTCACGCTTCGCCTTGTCAACAAGGCATCGCAGGATCGTCAATTCGCGGTCTCTGTCTCTGGCGTTGAGGGCCTCAGCATCAATGTGGTCGGGATCGACGCCGGACCGGATGGGAAGATCATCATTTCAGTCGGCCCTGACCAGACACGAGAAGTACGGCTTCACGCCTCTCTGAATGATCAAAACGACCACGACCATGCCCGAGACCTGACGTTCCTGATCAAGGATCTGCAGACCGGCGACACAGCACAAGCCCGCGACCACTTCATGATGCCCGAAAGGTGACATGCCATGACCAGCATCGACTTGCCACGACCTGCACAACCTGCCCGGCGCCCCCTTACCGGTTTTAAGGTTCTTATCATGCTCGTTGCCTTCTTCGGGACGGTCGCAGCCGTCAATGGGCTGATGATCCACTACGCCCTGTCGACATTCCCGGGCGTCGAGGATGACAGGGCCTACGAGCATGGCCTTGCCTATAACAATGACATCTCGGCCGCACAGCACCAGAACCAGCTTGGGTGGAAGGTTGACGGCAGGTTCACCCGCGAGCTGGGTGGCATGGCAAGCCTCATCATCACGATGAAAGACCCGCAGGGTGTCCCGCAGACGGGCCTTGCCATCTCAGCACAACTTGAATTCATGCCAGACGGGCGCCGGGATCTGGTGATGGCTCTCACTGAAACCAGCGCAGGCGAATACAGGGGCGAGATCAAGGCCGAGCCTGGCAGCTGGCTGCTAGACTTATCAGCATCGAAAGGCGGGGAGACTTTGTATCGCACAAAGAACCGCTTGACGCTGCAATAGGCAGAACATGTCAGAAACCGTCGACCTCAGCCCATTTGTGCGGATATTCCCAGATGGAATAGCGCGCCTGGATCTCGTTGTTGAGGGGATGACCTGTGCTGAGTGCATTGGTGATATCGAGGGTGCGCTCAGCAGAACACCAGGCATCACAAAAGCTCGGGTGAACTATACGGACCGTCGCCTGACCGTCGAATGGAGTGGCGATCAGACGAATCCTGGAGCCATTGTCGAGGGCCTGAAAGATCTTGGCTACGCGGCCCATCCCTTTCGCGGGAACATCGCCGAGGACGCAGAAACAAGGGAATCGAAGAAGCTGCTGCGCTGCCTTGGGATGGCGGGCTTTGCAGCGATGAACATCATGTTGCTGTCGGTCTCGGTATGGTCCGGCGATGTCAGCGGCATGGACCAGGAAACGCGTGATTTTCTGCATTGGGTATCGGCCTTGATCGTCCTGCCCGCCGCAGCCTATGCAGGCCGACCTTTTTTTGCGAGCGCGTTTGGTGCCCTTCGACGCGGCGGCGTCAACATGGACGTGCCGATCTCACTTGGCATCATGCTGGCGCTGGGCATGTCGATCGTGGAAACGCATCTTCATGCCCAGCATGCCTATTTTGATTCCGCCATCATGCTGATCTTCTTCTTGCTGACAGGACGCTATCTTGACCATGCCATGCGTCGCAAGACCCGCTCCTATGCGGCCAATCTTGCTGCATTGCGCGCGCCCACGGCGTCAAGAATCGATGCAGGCGGTGAAGTCACAGTCGTTCCGGCTGAAGTCCTTGCGGAAGGCGATGTCATTCTGTGCCGGGCCGGAGATCGTATCTCAATAGATGGCGTCGTCCTGTCTGGCCGTTCGGAAATTGACGAGGGCCTCGTCACGGGCGAAACACGCCGGCGCCACGTTGGCGAGGGCGACCTCATCCACGCAGGCTCGCAGAACTTTTTGGGCACCCTTCGCGTCGAAGTGACCCATGCGATTGGCAATACGTCGCTCGACGACATGGAACGATTGATTGATAATGCCCTTACGGCCCGGTCGCGCTATATGCGCCTTGGAGATCGGGCAGCGCGGATGTATGCGCCGGTCGTGCACAGCGCTGCGCTGCTCACCGCCTCAGGCTGGCTCTGGTCGGGAGCCTCGGCACATGATGCGATCATCACGGCCATAGCGGTCCTCATCATCACCTGCCCCTGCGCTCTGGCGCTGGCGGTGCCAGCAGTGCAGGTGGTCGCATCAGGTGCTCTGTTCCGGCGCGGCATCCTGCTGAACTCTGGAGACAGCATCGAGCGCCTGAGCGAGATAGACACCGTTGTCTTTGACAAGACCGGAACCCTGACCCTGCCCCACATCACGGTCGCCAATCTCCATGAGATCGATCCTGATCTGATGGAGCGCGCTGCCCGACTGGCCCTTTCCAGCCATCATCCCCTTGCAAGGCCGGTGGCGGCATGTGCCCGGCTTAAGCGTCCCTTCGAGGACGTCAGTGAGGAAGCGGGTGCCGGTGTGCGTGGCGGCATCCAGGGGCAGGAGATGCGCCTCGGTAGCCCCACCTTCTGCAACCTCGAAGCAGAGGCCGCCTCTGCCCGCGAGGCTGACCCCGAGGCCTCGCTCATCTGTTTCCGCCATGGCGAAAAGACTGCCATCCTGCGCGTGAGACAGGAGCTTCGGTCAGACGCAGCAAGGACCATATCCATGCTGCGTCGACTTGGCCTTCACATCGCCATTCTGTCCGGCGATCGGGCAGAACCCGTGACACAAATCGCGAAAAGCCTCGGCATCACCGATGCCCATGCCTGCATGAAGCCGACTGACAAGGCTGCTTTCCTCGAGGAACTTGCCGCTCGTGGCCATAGGGTGCTGATGGTGGGCGATGGAATCAATGACGCACCAGCGCTTGCCTGCGCCCACGTTTCGCTTTCTCCAATTACGGCGAGCGACCTGGCACAGAACTCTGCCAATGCTGTGTTTCTGGGTGATATGCTGGAGCCGGTCGTCATTTCAATCACCCTGTCACGGCGAGCCCGCGCCATCATGCGCCAGAACCTCTGGCTGGCCGTCATCTACAATCTCGTCGCAGTCCCGATGGCCATGGCCGGCTACGTTACGCCTCTCATCGCGGCTGCCGCCATGTCAGGGTCATCTGTACTCGTCACCTTGAATGCCCTGCGGTCAGGACGTCTCGAAGCGAGGCCAGGCCTGGCAAGTGGTGAGCGGTTTCCCGCAGAAATGGTGCAGCCATGAATATTCTCATCTATCTAGTTCCGGCTGCTCTCGGACTTGGCCTTCTCGGTCTTGCCGCCTTTCTTTGGGCCATGAAGAATGGCCAATATGAGGATCTCGACGGCGCAGCTGTCCGGGTCCTCTTCGACGACGACCTGAAGTCATGACTGATGCCCTCCTCGAGCGAAGTCAGGGGCGCGGGGGCGAACTCACCTGCATCTGCGATCCGCAGCCCAACGCGGCTGGGGAAGACAGCCTGCCGCCCAACACGGCGCATCCTCCTGGTCTGCTGGCATTGGCAGCAGCGAATGGC
>CAISZN010000301.1 GCA_903889985.1 uncultured Hyphomicrobiales bacterium
GAACTCATGCCATGGGCGTTCGCATCTCAGCCGGCGCTACAAGACGTGGCCTGATAACACCGCTTTCCATCGCTCTCACGCCCGCTGACAACCTGTAGACCCGAAGCTCTCGCCGAGAAGCTAGCCCTGATGATTTTTCTATAGTCTACACATTTTCGCTCTGATGTTTAGCTTAAGCTGAAAAGAGAAATCACATCGAATTTGACTTCGTATTTACGGTCAATTTCATATCCAATAGCGCACTTTCTACTGCCTTCAAAGTAATTGTCATACTCTCTGACCAAAGACACCTTTGATTGAAGACCATATCGTGCAAGGATGCGCAATGAAGCAATCACTTGGATCGCCACCATCTTCTCCGAACACCGCAGTTACTGAAGGTCAAGCAGCATTTCCAATTGTGGCAATCGGAGCTTCTGCAGGCGGTCTTCAGGCGGCGAAGACATTTATAGGCGCATTGCCAATCGATACCGGCATGGCCTTTATCCTTGTACAACACCTGGACCCAACACACGTCAGTATGATGGTTGACCTACTAGCCCAGCATTCACCAATTCCGGTGAGCGAGGCAAGTAATGGAGTAATCGTCGAGCCAAATCATATTTATGTTATCCCACCAGGACACTACCTCGCCTTCGAGGGCGGCGCACTGCACACGAGCCAACCTGAAACTGGAATGAGCATAAGACTTCCATTCGACTATCTATTGCAGTCGTTAGCCCGAACACGCGGAGCGAGCACCTTCGGAATCGTTCTGTCAGGTACAGGAACCGACGGCAGCCTTGGGTTAAAAAAATTGAAGGAAATGGGCGGGCGGATTTTGGCACAAGATCCAGAGGAAGCAGACTACCGCGAAATGCCACAAAATGCGATCAAAACCGGCGCAGTAGATGTCATTTCGGTCGCCGCAGGAATGCCTGCAATACTCCAGAAATTACGCCGGGAGACGACGTCCAAAGCAGAAGATCCGTCTAGCGTATCAAAGCGCGTCAATAATGAGGGCCTACCAGAAATCCTCGCATTATTGCAGACGAAAACTGCTCACGACTACAAACTTTACAAGCCTGGAACCATGCAGCGACGCATTGAGCGCCGGATGTCAATAGCCGCGGTCAAGACGATGGCCGAATATCTGACTGTGCTCCGGGCAGACGACAATGAACTTGAGTTGCTGGACAAAGATCTACTTATCAATGTTACATCATTTTTTCGAGATCCGAAGACTTTCGACTTCCTGGCAGCGCATATCATACCGGACTTGACCCGTGATAGGGGCCCCGAAACTCCGATCCGCATCTGGGTTCCGGGGTGCAGCACGGGAGAGGAAGCCTATTCATTGGCGATGCTCTTCCGCGAGGAAATGACGAAGACCAAACGGGGCATAAAGCTACAAATTTTCGCAAGCGATGTCGATGCAGATGCCGTCGCCATTGCTCGGGCTGGCTGCTATCCAGTAACTATCAAGGCAGATGTCTCTCCGGAACGGCTTGCCCGGTTTTTCATTCCCGATGTCAATGGATTTAGAGTTTCCCCCGAGTTGAGTTCAAGAATCGTCTTTACCACTCAAGATGTGCTCACAGACCCACCCTTCTCCAAAATTGATTTGGTATCATGTCGCAACCTTCTTATTTATCTGGGCCGCGAGGCGCAGATAAAGGCGATATCACTATTCCATTTTGCACTGAGAGATGGTGGCATTCTGTTCCTGGGTAACTCGGAAAGTACCGGTGCCGTCCAGGGTCGATTTGAGGTCGTCTCTAAATCAGCACGTCTTTACCGCCAGATCGGACGAGCAAGGCCAGGCGAGCTGGGGTTTCTCATGAAGACTTCAGAATCAGCTCGGCTGCCTTCGCGCATCGGTAAAATTCCGAATTTGAC
>CAISZN010000302.1 GCA_903889985.1 uncultured Hyphomicrobiales bacterium
GCCCCGCGGATCCCGGAAAGGGGGTTCTTGATCTCATGGGCGAGCATGGCTGCCAGCGCAGAAACTGATCGTGCTGCACCACGGTGCGTCAATTGCCTGTCCATTTTATCGGCAATTGTGCGTTCCTGAAGCATAATGATTACGCCATCAGCATTTCCGGGCATGGGGGCCGCGTGAATATCGACCACCTTGTCGGCGCCAATCTTGGGCGTCCCTATGTCGACCCGGTATTCATTGACCGTCGCCCCATGCTTGCGGACATGCTCTACCAGCCCCAGAAGCGGCGAGCCGAATGGCAGCAGGTTTTCGAGCATTTGACGGCAGAGCACACTGCGGCCCATCTCGAAAAAGCTTTCGGCCGCTGCATTGGCATCGGCAATGGAACCATCCGCTGCGATCGCCAGGATCGGATGCGGCAGGGCATTGACCAGCTCGGCCCCGTCAAGTTCGAGGCGCCGCTTGGGCGGGATTTCGCGGATCGTCATGTCAGGCTGCCTCCGCCTCGGGGAGATCGTCGAAGAAGGACGCCAGCAGGCGGCGGACTTCGGATGGGTTATCGCTGGTGACCAGCCTCAGCCGGTCAGAAGCGTCCGTCGTTGGCCCTGCGGGCCGCGCATGGGCAGCATATGCTGCCAAATGCTTGCGGGCATGGCGCAGCCCGGTCGAGGGGCCGAGCAGGTCGAGTAGACCTTCGTAATGCTCGAGGGCCGCGTCGCGCCGCGCCTGAGCGGACGGCGCATCATAGGCCAGCCCGTCGAGATGGGCGGCTATTTCCCCGACCAACCAAGGGCGCCCGACGGCAGCCCGGCCGATCATGACGGCATCTGCCCCAGAGGCCGCGATCATGGCTGAGGCGTCATCGGTGCTGTTGCAGTCGCCATTGGCAACCAGCGGAACCCTGACCGCATGACGTGTCGCCTTGATGGCCGCCCAATCTGCCCTGCCCTTGTAGAACTGGCAGCGGGTCCGGCCGTGGATTGTTATCAAAGACACGCCGGCGTCCTGTGCGCTGCGGGTAAGTTCCGGCGCGTTCAGTGACGTGTCGTCCCAGCCAAGGCGCGTCTTGAGCGTAACCGGGACCGTCGTGGCGGCCACAGTTGCCTCGATCAGGCGCAGCGCCAGATCCGGTTCGCGCATCAGGGCTGAGCCGGCATATCCGCCTGTAACCCGCTTTGCAGGGCAACCCATATTGATATCAATTATGGCTGCGCCACACTGCTCAGCCATCCGGGCCGCCTCGCCCATCCAATAGGGATCGCATCCGGCGATCTGTACCACATGGGTGTCAATGCCAGCGCCTTCGGCGCGAATCCGGCTTTCGTCGTCTCCGCGCACGTAATCATCGGAGGCAACCATCTCGGAAACAACCAGGGAGGCACCAAAACGACGCGCGATGCGCCGCATGACCACGTCGGTCACGCCGGACATGGGTGCCAGGATCGCGCGACCTGCCAGGGTGACGGATCCGATTTGGAGGCGGGAGATGCCCAAATGATGAGCACTTTGATGCATGCTGTAATAATAGCCGCTTTTGTGCACTGCGCAATGAAACTCATGTCGAATTCCGAAAGTTTGACCAATTTATCGAAACCAGCGACATGACTCCCGAGTTACCGAGCAAGCCATGACTGAACCGTTCCCGGACACGAGCTACCAGACTGTCGCCGTCCTGATCGTCGCTGCCGGGCGTGGCAGCCGCGCGGGCGCTGGTCTTCCCAAGCAATATCGCGATGTTGCAGGCCGACCAGTCCTCTCCATGACGATCTCGGCTCTGGCGCAGGCACTGCCTGGCGCCCGACTGCTCACCGTGATCCATCCTGACGACCGGGACCTTTTCGAAGGCTGCAGGGCCCACCTGAGCCCTGCGGAGAGCCTTGGATTGCTAGCCCCAGTCGCGGGCGGCGAAAGCCGCCAGCAGAGCGTGCTGGCAGGCCTTGAGGCTCTCGCGGCATCCGGTTCCGTCCCCGAGCTCGTCCTGATCCATGATGGGGCCCGGCCCTTTGTAGGTTCGGACATGATCCAATCTGCCGTCTCCACCGCTCTCGAGTATGGAGCGGCAATCCCGGGCACCCTGGTGACTGACACCATCAAGGAGATCAATGCCACAGGCCGGATCATCGCCACACCCGCAAGGGAGCGTTTGCGGGCTGTCCAGACACCGCAGGCCTTTCGCTTCGACCTGATCCTGAGGGCGCATCAAAAAGCTGCAGTCGCGGGCATCTTCGACCTGACCGATGATGCCGCCGTGGCGGAATGGGCTGGTCATGATGTTCATGTGTTTCCCGGAGATCCTGCCAATATGAAGATCACGACGCCCGAGGATTTCCAGCGCGCCGAGCAGCGACTTTTGGGCTCCTTGCCGGATATCCGCATGGGACAGGGTTTCGACGTCCATGCCTTTGGTCCGGGCGAACATGTCTGGCTGGGTGGCGTGATGATCCCCCACAACCACGGCCTTGTGGGCCATTCAGATGCGGACGTCCTCATGCATGCCATCACGGATGCGATTTTCGGGGCGCTTGCCGATGGCGATATTGGCTCGCATTTTCCGCCTTCGGATCCTCAATGGAAGGGCGCGGCCTCCGACATCTTTCTGCTTTATGCAGCGGAGCGCGTTCGTGCACGCGGTGGCATGATCGCCCACGTGGATGGAACCATCGTCTGCGAGCGCCCCAAAGTGGGGCCGCACCGCGATGCGATCCGCGCAAGGCTTGCCGAGATTCTGTCGATCTCGATTGATCGTGTGGCTGTGAAGGCAACCACGTCGGAGCAGCTCGGCTTTACCGGTCGTGGTGAAGGCATCGCGGCACTTGCAACAGCGACCATCCGTCTCCCCTGAGGACGCGCTATGACCCAGTCAATGTTCGATGCGCAGCTATATGGGCTGGCTGTCCGTGTCCTTGATCTCGCCAAAGCTCAGGGCGTCATGATCGCCACAGCTGAGTCCTGCACCGGAGGACTGGTTGCAGGTCTTCTGACGGAAGTGGCTGGCTCATCGGCCGTTGTCGAACGTGGCTTCGTGACCTATTCGAACGAAGCCAAAAGCGAGCTGATCGGCGTGCCGATGGATCTCATCATCGCCCACGGCGCGGTGAGTGAACCGGTCGCGCGCGCCATGGCGCAAGGCGCTTTGGCGCATTCGCGCGCGCAGTTGTCAGTGGCCATCACCGGGATTGCGGGCCCCGGCGGCGGCACGGATACCAAGCCGGTAGGTCTCGTGCAGTTTGCAACTGCCCGCGAGGGCCTCATCGAGGCAACCGTGCGGCGATTTGGCGATCTTGGCCGCGCCGGCATCCGGCGCGCCGCCATCGTGACCGCACTTGAGCTGCTTGCCTCGCGGCTCGCCTGATCAGAGCATTTCTTCGCGCAGGAACCCCAGCGCGTCCTGTGCGGCGCGGTCGGTGTAGCTGAAGACCACGCAATCTTCGCCTACATCGAAGGATACCGTGTTCCACGGCGGCACGACGAAGATGTCGTGCGGCCCGAAGTGGAAGGTCTCGTCTCCAACCTTCACGCTACCGTGGCCTTCGGCGACGTTGAACACCTGGCTCTCGGTGGTGCGATATGGCCGTCCGCAATAGCCCTTGGGCAGCAACTGCATGAAGGCGGCCATGGTTGGGAATGGATACTTGCCATTGGCCGGGTTTGCATAACGCAGTTTGACGCCGTGGCTGGGATGGGCAGCCTGAGTCTTCTGCAGGTGATGCAGGGCTTCACGGGTGCGCGCGTAGGGGTAGACGAGCAGCGGTGAAGCGTGGCCTTCGAATTTGTATTCGACCGGCAGCAGGGCCGAACCGAATGTCGCGATGGCATCGCCCTCGCTGCGGTAGAGCGGCTGCACGTCGACGGGATAGTCCTCGCGGAAAGTCGCGCCGAAGAACTTCGTGAAGGCGGAATCGAGGCCATCCATCCACACCACCGGCTCGTTGCCGATATTGCCATGATCGTGCCATGCCCAGTTCGGCGTCACGATGAAATCGCCGGGGCTCATCATCGTGCGCTCGCCCTCGACCGAGGTGTAGGCCCCCTTCCCTTTCACGACAAACCGCAGGGCATTGGGCGTGTGTCGATGGGCGGAGGCGACCTCGCCCGGCAGGATGATCTGCAGACCGGTGAACAGGGTCTGGGTCGAGAAACTCGTGCCGGGCAGGACGGGATTTTCGAGCATCAGCACGCGGCGCTCGGCGTCCTTGGTGCCAATCAGTCGGGTTGACTCGAGCAGCTTGGGTTCAAGGTCGGACCAGCTCCAGATCTTGCCCTTGCAGGGCGTGCCCGGTTGCTGGGACACCGTGCGCTCCCACAGCGGCGTGAGATTGAGATCCTTGATCTCCTTGGAGAAGCTGGCGAGCTCCGGGGTGATCGTCACGGCGTTCGACATGGGCATTCCTCATCAAATGTTATGGCAGTGGAGCACCAAGGAGGCGCATCCCGTCAAGTCTGACGAGAGGCCGAAAGCTCAGGGTCCACGCATCAGCAGACGCATCAGGTCCTTGGCCTGCGGGGACAGGGTCTGCACCTCGCTGGCCAAAGCGTCGAGGTCCTCGCCGCTGACTGGATCGATATCGAAGCCTACGCGAGCGGCTTCATCGAGCACAGTAGGATCCTTGAGCATGGCGATGAAGGCTGCGCGCAAGGCCGTTACCACATCCGCCGGGGTGCCCGCTGGAACTGCGAGGGCAAAGGCACCCAGGCGGGTCTGGGTTTCGAGCGCACGCATGGTCTCACGCGCGGCACCCGTCACGAGATCGCTGGCGCGGGGGATCTGCAGCCCTTGTCCCGTTTCAGTCCGGGTGAACTGCACAAGGGCCTTGGCCTTGCCATCGCGCAGGAAGCTGGGGTGCCGCGCCTGCAGGGATTGCATCGACCAGCCGCACCAGCCTTCGGTCTCCCCACTGTCGAGGGCCCGGGCGATCTCGAAATCGCTGCCATAGCCGCCAATGACCTTCAGCTTCGTGCCCGCAAGCTGGTTCAGCGCACGTGGATAAAGGGCGCTGCGCGACGCAGGTGTCAGGGCCGCCACAAAGGTTTCGCGCCTCCGAAGGTCGTCGAAGTCGCGGATGGCGAGATCGGTGCGGAAGATGCAGACATCATCGTCCTTCTGCCGGGCCCCGATCCAGATGGGTGGTGCGACCGTTGGGCCGCCTGAATAGGGTGCGAAGAGAACGGCAGGGCCGATCATCCCTATCTGGCTACCATCGAGGGGACCGCGGGCGAGCTGGTTGGCTGCCACGAGGCTCGCGGCACCGGGCGCGATGCGCACGTCGATCCGGGGCTCGCCCGGCAGGAAGCGGCCAAGATGCATGGAATAGAACTTCGCCGCCTGATCGTAGGTCGGCTCAGCGGTCATCCGCGATGACATGAGGGCGGCAGGATCGCCGCCTGCGGCAAGGTCAGTTCCCTGCCCGGCCGTGAAGCCAACAAGGATGGTGACCTGCTTCGGAAATTCTGCGGCCATTGCAGAGGTCGCGAGAGACAGCACGATGGCAAATGCACCAAACAGACGCATCATGCGGGACCTGTCACGGCAGGCGCGCCCGGTGTCCCGTAGATGCGATCAGCCCGCTGCTCGAAGGCTTCGGAGAATTTGCGGAAGGCCGTGTCGAACATGGAGCCCATCAGGATGCCGAGCATGCGGCTGGCAAATTCATAGTCGATGAAGAACTCGACGGTGCTACCTGCCAGTTCAGTCCTGAAGGTCCAGCGGTTTTCGAGATGGCGAAACGGGCCGTCCACATATTCCACGAGAATTTCCAGCTTTTGCCGGTCAAGGGTGACACGGCTGGTGAAGGTTTCACGGATCGCGCGATATCCGACGTCCATGTCGGCGACGATGACGTCGCAACCCTGTGAATTGGTGCTGCGACGGCGCACGCGCAGCCCCTGGCAGAGTGGCAGGAATTCCGGATAGCGTTCGACGTCGGCCACCAGATCGAACATGTTCTGCGCCGAGTGCCGCACCCGACGCTTCGTCCTGAAGGAAGGCATTGGTTCCCCTCGAGAAGGCGATCCTCATATCACGCCCTGCGGGCTTGGCCATGGCTCCTTGGTCAGGCCACGGGCTGCGTCCCGTCAGGACCGCGCGAGCCGTGCCGCCTTCAACCTGGCAAAGTCTTCGCCGGCGTGATGGGACGACCGCGTCAGAGGTGAAGCCGATACAAGGAGGAACCCCTTGGACAGCGCCACTGTTTCAAGGGACTTGAACTCCTCGGGAGGCACGAAGCGTAGCACCGGATGATGCTTCTTGCTCGGCTGCAGGTACTGGCCAATGGTCAGGAAATCCACGTCAGCAGAGCGCAGGTCATCCATGAGCTGGAGCACTTCGTTCCGCTCCTCGCCCAGCCCCACCATGATGCCGGACTTGGTAAAGATGGTCGGATCGAGTTCCTTCACCCTCTGCAGCAGCCGGATCGAATGGAAGTAGCGGGCGCCGGGCCGCACGGTCAGGTATTTCGAGGGCACTGTCTCCAGATTGTGATTGAAGACGTCGGGTCGCGCGGCGACCACGTGCTCGAGGGCGCCCTCCTTGCGAAGGAAATCGGGCGTCAGGATCTCGATGGTCGTGTTTGGTGAAGCCGCACGGATTTCCGCGATCGTCCGTGCGAAATGATCGGCGCCTCCATCGGCAAGATCGTCTCGGTCGACCGAGGTGATGACAACGTGGCTGAGCCCCAGTTTTTCAACGGCGTCAGCCACTTTTCGCGGTTCATCGGCATCGAGTGGTGCCGGAAGACCTGTGCGCACATTGCAGAAGGAGCAGGCGCGTGTGCAGGTGTCGCCCATGATCATGAAGGTGGCGTGCTTCTTCTCCCAGCACTCACCCACGTTCGGGCAACCGGCCTCCTCGCAGACTGTGACGAGCTTGTGCTCCTTCACGATGCGGTTGGTCTCGGCCCACTGGGGTGAACCCGGCGCTTTCACGCGGATCCAGTCCGGCTTGCGCTGGATGGGTTGGTCGGGCCGATGCGCCTTCTCCGGGTGACGGGGGCGCTTCGGGTCCTTGTCAATGTCGAAAACGACGGCCATGCGGGGAGTTCCGGTGCCACCAGGTGGCGTTCCCGCTACTTAGGAGCTTGAGGCCGGGGTTGCAATCGCACTCTTTCGCAAGTCCCGCGACGCATTGCCTGCCCAGGCTTCGAAACCGATCAAGAGTCCTGGACTATCCGGGGCGGGAGTTGAACTTCTGCCAGGCCCACAGAATGATGCAGGATCCCAGCAGCGCCGCGATGAAATGGCTGAGGGAGCCGCGCACGGTTGCGCCGGCGATGATGGCGAGCTGCGAGCCCAGCCAGGAGCCTGCGATGCCGATCAGGATATTCGTGAAGATCCCATGGCGTGAGTTCATCACCATGCCGGCGATCCAGCCAGCCAGACCGCCTATGAATATGAGGGCGAAGAAGCCCACCCCGGGCGTTCCCATGATACCGAGAGGTTGGTTCATATCGGTCAGCTCCTTGTGCCGTTACCCGGCGGGTTTGGGTCTTTTCGCATAAGGCACCACGCCTCAGCGGGATCATGAACCCGTGTATTCGAGGTGGGCGGCCTGCCAGCGCTTGCGCCCGGCCTCGCTCGCCAGGAACTTCACGAAAGCACCTGCCGCATCTTTCGAGGCTGCATCGGCCAGTACCGCAGCGTCGTAGTTCGTATATTGCTGAATGCTAGCAGGTATGATGCCCGCGATCACGCAACCCGGGGCCTCGGCCTCGCTGGCGTTGAAGAGGCCCAATTCCGCATCGCCTTTGGCCACCAGTTCCTTGCCAGTGCCCAGGCTCTCCTTGCGGCCCTTGGCCACAACCATGTCCCACGCACCGATGCCTGACAGGATGGTCTTGGTCTTCTCGCCGCTGCCATTGGGTGTTGCTGGGTCTGTGTAGACAATGGTCTTTGCTGCGGCGATGGCTGCCTTCAGCTTTTCCGGTGTTGAGATATCGGGCTTGAGGACTCCCTCTTTCACCGTCACTGCAATTCCACCACGCACCATTTTCACATGGCTGCTGGCCTGCAGTTTTCCCGCCTTTTCGAGTTCATCGACCGAGGAACTTGCAACCACCACCACATCGAAGGGGCCTTCGCTGACGAGAGACTTCGAGAGATTGGCCGGATTCGTGTAAGTGAACTTTACCTGATGCCCGGATGCTGCAGCAAAATCCTGTGCGATCGGTCCAATTCCGCGCTGCAGGCCGCCGACGGTGATGACTCGGATCTCGGCAGCCTGGGCGATCTGGAATGAGGCGAGCAAGGCAACGGCGGCTGCAAGGCCAGTGGCGAATTTCGACATGAGTTCCTCCCTCAGGCTGGCCACTTTGACGGGCTCTGAGGGCAGTTTGGGTCCGCGCCGGCCAAATGACAAGCTTGCTCGGTCGTTGCGGGCCTCAGGCCCTGGCGAGCCAGATCACATGTTTCCGGCCGGTCTTGCCCTTGTGAGCCTTGACCTTGACCTCATCGACGCGAAAGCCAGCCCGCCCAAGCCGGCCCGCAAAGGCAGGATCGGGTCCCTGCGACCAAACAGCAAGGACGCCGCCGGGCTTGAGCGCGCGCCGCGCATTGCCAATGCCTGTGTTGGTGTAGAGACCGTCATTGGCGGCCTGCGTCATGGCTTCAGGACCATTGTCGACATCGAGCATGATCCCGTCCCAGCGGCGTTCCTGCCGCATGAGATGGGCGACGTCGCGCGTTTCGATGGTCACGCGCGGATCATCAAGGCTCGTGCCGTGGAATTCAGCCATGGGCCCACGGGCCCAGGCGACAACGGAGGGCAGAAGTTCTGCCACCGTCACATGGGCATCCTTTGGCAGCACGTTCAAGGCGGCCCGCAGGGTGAACCCCATGCCGAGCCCGCCGATGAGGATCTGCATGGCCTTGCGGCCCGACAGCTTCTCGCAGGTGAGCGTCGCCAAGGCCTCTTCCGAGGCCGACAGCCGGCTGTTCATCAGCTCGGCACCGTTGAGGCGGATGGAGAACTCCTCGCCGCGACGGGCGAGCTTCAGCTCGCCGCCGTCAGGCAGGGAAGTCTTGTCGAGCTGGATCCACGGGATCACCTGGGGGCGATCAGGTGTGGATCACCTTGCCATAGGCGTCGAGCACGGCCTCGTGCATCATTTCCGACAGGGTCGGATGCGGGAAGACCGTGTGCATCAGCTCTTCCTCGGTTGTCTCGAGGTTCATGGCGACGACGTAGCCCTGGATCAGCTCGGTGACTTCCGCGCCAACCATGTGGGCGCCCAGCAGCTTGCCGGTCTTGGCGTCGAAGATCACCTTGATGAGGCCTTCCGGCTCGCCCAACGCAATGGCCTTGCCGTTGCCCGCGAAGGGGAAGCGCCCGACCTTCACCGTATAGCCGGCATCCTTGGCCTTGGCCTCCGTGAGGCCCACGCTGGCCACCTGCGGGTGGCAATAGGTGCAGCCCGGGATCATCAGCTTGTCCATCGCGTGGGTATGAAGGCCCTTGATGGTCTCCACGCAAATGACGCCCTCGTGCTCGGCCTTGTGGGCGAGCATAGGCGGACCGGCGACGTCGCCGATGGCAAAGATGCCGGGCACATTGGTGCGGCCAAAGCCATCAGTGACGACGCAGCCGCGATCGGTCTTCACGCCAAGCTTTTCGAGGCCGAGGTTCTCGATGTTGCCTACGACACCCACGGCGGAGATCATGCGCTCGGCCTTGAGTTCCGTCTTGTTGCCCTTCTCGTCCTCGAGGGTGCAGGTGACGTCATCGGCCCCCTTCACGACCTTGGTGACCTTCGTGGAGGTCATGATTTTCATGCCGGCCTTCTCGAAGCGCTTGCGCGCATGGGCCGAAATTTCCGCGTCCTCGACGGGCATGATCTGCGGCAGCACTTCCACCACGGTCACGTCGGCGCCCATGGTGTGATAGAAACTGGCGAATTCGATACCGATTGCGCCCGAGCCCATGACGATGAGCGACTTCGGGAAGGCGGTCGGCACCATGGCCTCGAAATAGGTCCAGATCAGCTTGCCATCGGGCTCGATGCCCGGCAGCACGCGCGGGCGCGCACCGGTGGCCACGATGATGTGCTTGGCCTGGTAGGTCCCCTCCCCCAGCACGCCCTTGGGGATCGGGTTCTGCGGCTGCACGACAGGCTTCTTCGACGCGCTGACGGTGACTTCGCCGACCTTGGTAATGGCGGCCTCGCCCCAGATCACGTCGACCTTGTTCTTCTTCAGCAGGAAGCCGACGCCGCCATTGAGCTGGGCGGAGACGCCGCGCGAGCGCTTCACGACCGCAGCCGGATCAGCGGTGACCTTGCCCTCGATCTTCAGGCCGAAGGCTTCCGGATGCTTGGCGTAGTGGAAGATCTCGGCAGACCGCAGCAGCGCCTTGGTGGGGATGCAACCCCAGTTGAGGCAGATGCCGCCCAGATGCTCGCGCTCGACAAGAGCGGTCTTGAACCCGAGCTGTGCAGCGCGAATGGCGGTGACATAGCCGCCCGGCCCGCCGCCGATGACGAGGATGTCGTAGGGAGTGGTCATTGGGACCTCACAACTCGGAAAAAGGATTGGCCGGCGGGCAGACGTGGACGCCCGCGGTCTGGAAGGGCTTATGGGCCACAGACCTCATGGCCCGCAGCCCAACGGCGTCACATCACACCAGCATGCTCATCGGATTTTCGATGATCTGCTTGAAGGCGGAGATCAGTTCTGCGCCAAGGGCACCATCGACGGCGCGATGATCGGTGGAGAGTGTCACGGTCATCAGCGTCGCCACGGCCGGCTGGCCATTCTTGACGATCACCCGCTGCTCCCCAGCACCCACTGCAAGGATGGTGGCATGGGGCGGGTTGATGACGGCCGAGAAGCTCTTGATACCGAACATGCCGAGGTTCGAAACGGCTGACGTGCCGCCCTGATACTCTTCCGGCTTCAGCTTGCGGGCACGGGCGCGCGCAGCATAGTCCTTCATCTCGTTGGAGATGGTGGAGAGCGTCTTGGTCTCAGCCTTGCGGATGACCGGCGTGATCAGGCCGCCGGGGATCGACACGGCGACGCCGATATCGGCGGTCTTGTGCTTGAGCATCGTGCCTTCGGTCCAGGTCACATTGGCTTCCGGCACGCGGGTCAGCGACAGGGCCAGCGCCTTGATGACGAAGTCATTGACCGACACTTTGTAGGCCGGCTTGCCGTTGATCTCCGGAGCAGCCTTGTTGATCTGCTCGCGCAGGGCCAACAGCGCATCGAGGTCGCAATCCACGTTGAGATAGAAGTGCGGGATGGTCGACTTGGCCTCGACGAGGCGACGCGCAATGGTCTTGCGCATGGAGTCGTGGGGCACTTCCTCGTAGCTGCCTGGCTCGAAGAACTTCTTGATCTGCTCGTCGCCCATGGAGGGGGCCGGAGCGGCCGCGCGCGGGGCCGGAGCTGCGGCGGCTGCAGCAGGTGCCGCCTTGGCGGTGCCGCCGGCAATGGCTGCCTTCACGTCGCGCTCGACAACACGGCCATGGGGGCCTGTGCCACCAACCTTGGTCAGATCAAGGCCGGCGTCCTTGGCAATGCGCTTTGCAAGCGGCGATGCGAAGACGCGCGGGCCACCAGCCGCCACAGGTGCAGCCGCCGCTGCCACGGGGGCAACTGCAGGTGCAGGCGCAGAGGGGGCCGCCGCGGCCGGTGCTGCAGCCGCAGGAGCGGGCGCGGCGCTGGCGCCAGACACGGACTTGGCGTCCTCACCTTCGGCAGCGATGACGCCGATCACCGTGTTCACGGCCACGTCCGTCGAGCCATCGGGCACGAGGATCTTAGCAAGCGTGCCCTCATCGACGGCTTCGACCTCCATCGTCGCCTTGTCGGTCTCGATCTCGGCGATGACTTCACCGGACTTGATGGAGTCACCCTCCTTCTTGAGCCAGCGGGCGATATTCCCCTTCTCCATGGTGGGAGACAGAGCGGGCATGAGGATGTTTGTGGGCATGGCTCGCCTCAGTTCGTCAGTTCGGTTTCGCCGTCATCGGTCGGGTGCGACCATTCGGCCTTAAGACTGCGATAGATGTCATCGAGCGCCTGATCGTAGAGGGCGGTACCCTCCTGCGAATACATGCGCGCAATGTGCCGACCGGCTTCCGCAAGCAACGTGCCCCAGATGGCTGGCCGGTCGAAGGCGCTCTGCAAGCTGAGGTGCAGGTCACCTTCGACGATGAAGGCTCTCAGAACTTCCTGTCCGCCGAGGCTGATGGCCTCGGGGGGAGCAGGAAGTTCGTGGACGATCGGTTCCGACATCAGGTCACCGGTAGCAGACGGCCTTCGCTGCCTGCACGACTTCCCCGACATTCGGAAGCGCAAGCTTCTCGAGATTGGCGGCGTAGGGCATCGGAACGTCCTTGCCTGTCACGCGCGCCACAGGAGCGTCGAGATAGTCGAAGGCCGCTTCCATAATGCGCATGGCGATTTCGGCGGTGACCCCGCTCTGCGGCCAGCCCTCTTCCACGGCCACGCAACGGCCGGTCTTGATGACCGAACGAACGACGGTTTCCGTGTCCATGGGGCGGATGGTGCGCAGGTCGATGATCTCGGCCTCGATGCCTTCCTTGGCGAGTTCATCGGCGGCCTTGATGCAATAGGTCAGGCCGATGCCGAAGGACACGAGCGTGACGTCCTTGCCCTCGCGATGCACGCGGGCCTTGCCGATCGGGATCGTGAAGTCATCGAGCTTCGGCACTTCGAAGCTCTGACCGTAGAGGATCTCGTTCTCGAGGAAGATGATCGGGTTGGGATCGCGGATGGCGCTCTTGAGAAGCCCCTTCGCATCCGAGGCCGAGTAAGGCACGACAACCTTGAGGCCGGGCACCTGAGAATACCAGGCGGTATAGTCCTGGCTATGCTGGGCACCGACGCGCGCTGCGGCGCCATTGGGGCCGCGGAACACAATCGGGCAGCCCATCTGGCCACCGGACATGTAGAGCGTCTTGGCGGCCGAGTTGA
The DNA here is from genome assembly GCA_903889985.1 of uncultured Hyphomicrobiales bacterium. GTDB lineage: Bacteria > Pseudomonadota > Alphaproteobacteria > Rhizobiales > Beijerinckiaceae > Terripilifer. Next base: position 12,928 of record CAISZN010000302.1, read on the forward strand.
TGATCTGGTCAATCGCCTGCATGGCGAAGTTGAAGGTCATGAACTCGACGATGGGACGCAGGCCAGCCATGGCCGCACCAACACCCAGACCCGCAAAGCCATGCTCGGTGATCGGCGTGTCGACGACACGACGGGGTCCGAATTCCTGCAGCAGTCCCTGGGTTACCTTGTAGGCGCCCTGATATTCGGCCACTTCCTCGCCCATGACGAAGACGTTGTCGTCACGACGCATCTCTTCGGCCATGGCGTCGCGCAGGGCTTCGCGCACGGTCATGGTAACCATCTGCGTGCCGACCGGGATCTCTGCGGAGGCAGGGGCTGCCGGAGCAGCTGGAACCGTTGGGGCCGCCGCGGGAGCAGCTTCAACAGGTGCCACAGCGACCGGTGCAGGTGCAGGAGCCGGCGCTGCGACGGCGCTGGCGTCCTCGCCGTCCGCCACGATGATAGCGATCGGCGTATTCACGGCGACGTTATCGGTGCCATCGGCAACAAGGATCTTGCCGAGGGTGCCTTCGTCGACGGCTTCGACTTCCATCGTCGCCTTGTCGGTCTCGATCTCGGCGATGACTTCACCCGCCTTGATCTTGTCGCCTTCCTTCTTGAGCCATTTGGAAAGCTTGCCCTGCTCCATGGTCGGCGACAGGGCGGGCATAAGAATGTTGGTAGCCATTGTGTCTGTCCTGCCTCTTAGAGCGTGATGTCCGTCCAGAGTTCCGACACGTCGGGCTCAGGATCATGGGAGGCAAATTCGGCGGAGTCGGCGACGACAGCGCGAACCTTGGCGTCTATCGCCTTCAGATCGTCTTCGGTCGCCTGCTTGTTGCGGATGAGGCGCGCACGCACCTGCTCGATCGGGTCGTGCTCCTCGCGCATCTTCTGCACCTCTTCACGGGTGCGGTACTTGGCCGGGTCCGACATGGAGTGGCCGCGATAGCGATAGGTCTGCATCTCGAGCAGGTAAGGCCCCTTGCCGGAGCGCGCCCATTCAAGCGCCCGCTCGGCGACGGCGCGAACCGCGCGCACATCCATGCCATCC
>CAISZN010000303.1 GCA_903889985.1 uncultured Hyphomicrobiales bacterium
GGAGGCCTCCCGCTTCCATGCGCTGGCGCGCGCCGCAGGCGTTCCCGTCAATGTGATCGATGAGCCCGGCCTGTGCGATTTCCAGTTCGGCTCCATCGTCGAGCGTTCGCCTGTCATCGTGGCGATCTCTACGGACGGCGGTGCCCCCGTCCTTGGTCAGGCGATCCGGGCCCGCATCGAGACCCTGCTGCCAGAGGGCCTGCGCCGCTGGGGGCAGGCGGCCAAGGACTGGCGTCCACGGGTGAGCCGGCTCGGCCTCGATTTTCACGGCCGCCGGCGTCTCTGGGACCGGTTTGCCCGCCTCGCATTCGAAGAGGTGGAACGCGCTCCCCAGGAGCAGGATTTCGACCACATCGTCGCGGCAGCATCAGATAAGAAAACCGGGGAGCGGAGTGGCAGCGTCGTCATTGTGGGTGCGGGGCCGGGCGATCCGGAACTCCTGACCCTCAAGGCGGTCCGTGCCCTCCAGTCAGCCGATGACGTGCTTTATGACGATCTCGTCCTGCCGGGCACTCTGGCGCTCGCCCGGCGCGAGGCGCGCAAGATCGCCGTGGGAAAGCGCGGCTACAAGCCCTCCTGTACCCAGGAGGACATCACGGCCATGCTGGTCGATCTCGCCCGTCAGGGGCGGCGGGTGGTGCGCCTCAAGGGCGGCGATCCCATGATTTTCGGCCGGGCGGGGGAAGAGATCGCGGCCCTGCGTGCGGCTGGCGTCCCGGTGGAGGTGGTGCCGGGCGTGACGACGGCCGCGGCGGCAGCTGCCTCCCTGCAGGTCTCGCTGACCGAGAGGGTGCGGGCGCGCCGGCTGCAGTTCATCACTGCCCATGCCCACAATGGCCGCTTGCCCGACGACCTTGACTGGAAGGCTCTCGCCGATCCGGGCGTGACGACGGCCGTCTATATGGGCTTGAAGACCCTCCCGCCTCTGGCAGCGCGGCTGATCGCCGAAGGGCTACCCCTCGAGACCCCGGCCATTGCTATCGAGCGCGTGTCCTGGGACGGCGAGCGCCATGTCACCGGCACCCTTGCGAGCCTGCCACAGCTGGTGGTCGACCACGGCCTCCAGGGACCCTGCCTGGTGCTCATCGGTGTCGCGCTGGAGGCCGCCCGCGCCTGATCAGGTGATATTTTCGCAGCGCTTCCAGATCACCGGCAGGGCGACCGGGGTTCCGTCCCGAACCTGTACGGTCGTCTCGTTCATCAGTGACATGAAGACTGTGCCGCCGCCGCCTGGCTCCGGATCCGGCACGACATAGGAGAAGGCGTGCCGGCTGTAGTTGCCCATGATGGAGGCCCCGCCGGGCGTCTTGATGGATTGGCCGCGGATCGTCAGATGGCGTCCTTCGGGGCTGCACCAGTCGCCATCGATGGAGTCAGCCCGCGCCGCCGAGGGCAGAAGAAGTGCGCCCAAAAGCACGGCGGAGCTTGTCAGCAGAACATGTCTGAATGCGTTCCTGCGCATGGAATGCCTCCGGTCCCTGACCATCGCTGCGGCCAGTTTGAGGCAGCCCCACCCTGTCGGCAAGGCGAAGAAGGGCCCTAAACCGGATGATTTCCGGCCTTTTTGCGCAATTGGAATGGAAACGGGGTCGAGCCCGCTGGCACGACCCCGGTTTCCTGACGACGAACGACCTTATTCGGTGGGCGTCGGACGCTTGCGGGTGGAGCCGTGAGAGGCGTGGCCGCCCTTGCGTCCGGCCGATGAGGCCAGTTCATGATCCTGCGAAAAGCTGCGCTTTTGCGGGCTGACGCTCATTCCGCCCTTACGGCCGGCTTCAGCGGCAAGAGCCGGATTCTGGGCGAAGCTGCGCTTTTCATTGGGCACGCTTTCGCCACCCTTGCGAGCAATTGCCCGCTGCTTTTCGGGATCCATCGAAGCAAACCCGCGGGTGGAAGTCGGCATACTCATCTCCTCATGATGCTGGGGTCCAGCCTCAATCAAAACTCACGGAATGGGCTAAGGTTCCGCTGGATTCGAGAATTTTGAAAAGCAGGGGAGTCCGGTGACCTGCTCTGCCGAAAATGAGGTGGATCTATGCGATCAGGCGCCGGCCTTTTCGGCCTGCCGGTGTGAGCGGCGGTCGAAAAACAGGGCCTGGCTGATCACGGCCTTCAGGCTGTCGACCCCAAAGGGCTTTGTGATCAGGAAAGCCGGTTCCGGCGGGCGGCCCGTGAGGAAGCGTTCCGGATAGGCGGTGATAAAGATCACGGGCACTTCGAATTCACCCAGAATCTGGTTGACGGCCTCGAGACCGGAGCTGCCATCGGCAAGCTGGATATCGGCCAGAATCAGGCCCGGCTGATGCGCCGCGACGGCCTTGATGGCTTCCTTGTGGGTGCGGGCAATGTTGACGACCTTGTGACCGAGATCCTCCACGAGGGTCTGCAGGTCGAGGGCGATGAAGGGCTCATCTTCGATGATCAGCACATCGGTGCGAATCTGGTTGGCGATTTCCTTGCCTGAGATGTCGATCAGCTGGGTCGCCTCCGAGGGCGAAATCTCTAGAACGGCAGCGATCTCGTCCGTGCTGAAACCCTCCAGGGAGGCCAGGAGGAAGGCGATGCGTGGCCGGAGCGAAATGCCGCCGAGGCTGCGGCGGGCGCCCCGCTCATCTGCCGAAATGACTGTTTGAGCGTCTGGCTCAAGGGCGGACGAGAAACCCCACACGGTCAGGAGGATGCGGTAAAGCGATATGCGCACGGTGCCGCCTGACCGGAAGCTGTCTGGATCGGCGACAATGGCCTCGAGGGTGGCCTGCACGTAGGCATCCCCCCCGTTCTGGCTCCCCGACAGGGCCCGCGCGAACCGGCGCAGAAACGGGATATAGGCAGAAATCTCCTGGGATACGGACATTCGCAGCGGGCCTGAGCTTGAGTTGATGTCTGACTTTCTGTGACAATCGACAATTCCCGAAAAGGTTCCAACGATCTTGGAACCTTTGCTCGTTCTGCAAGTTTTGGACGCGGGGCTCGAATTGATTGCGGGATTTTGGAATTTCGAGGAGCCGCGCCGTCTGGCGAGGCTCCGGAGGGGCGACGATGGACGAAACTATGCGGAAGAAGCAATGGGTCTCTCAA
>CAISZN010000304.1 GCA_903889985.1 uncultured Hyphomicrobiales bacterium
ACCTTGTTGGTGGGCAGGCCGCAGGCCTTCTGCAGCGCCCACACCATGGCGTCGAGCGGGTTGGTGATGCAGATGACGAAGGCGTTCGGGGCATACTGCTTGATGCCGGCACCGACCGATTCCATGACCTTCAGGTTGATACCGAGCAGGTCGTCGCGGCTCATGCCAGGCTTGCGCGGCACGCCGGCGGTCACGATGATCACGTCCGAGCCAGCAATGGCCTCGTAGGAGGACGCGCCGGAGAGGTTGGCGTCGAAGCCTTCGACCGGAGCTGCCTCAGCGAGGTCGAGCGCCTTGCCCTGGGGAATGCCATCCGCAATATCGAACAGGACGATGTCGCCCAGTTCCTTCATGCCGGCGAGGAGGGCGAGGGTTCCGCCGATCTGGCCGGATCCGATCAGTGCAATCTTGTTACGCGCCATAGGGTGTCGTCCTCTCGAATAACAATGCGGCGCCGCTCCTTGGACAAGCGACCATTCCGCAGGCGGCCGTTTCTTTGACTCGACCCCGGAAAACGCGCAAGTCGTGAGAAAGGCTAAGATTGCGGCAGGCTTTGGGCGGAAGAGCCCGGAGTTTCAGCAAGTCTACGAAATAAACACGTTGCACCAGAGAGTTGCCCGGAAGCCGCAATGGGCGGCCCGGCCCCTTGATGACACTAAAAATACTGTAACAAAAAACAAATTTTGTAAAATGTAACGACCTTAGCGGGTTCCGGCAGCCAGTCCGCGCAGGATGAGTCGGATCACCCGCTCGAAGCGGTTCTCCATCTGCGCGCGGGGAATTTCACCATCCATGCCCACACAGACCGGGTGGACGAAGCGGTTGGCGCCATCGAAGACCAGGGCCAGGGACCGACGGGCATCAGCCGGCTGGAAGGCGCCGCCGCCCATCCCCTCGTCGAGGATCCGCCCGATCTCGGTCTGCACCCGGCTGCGGTGCTTGCGGGCGATCCCCCGCCCCTCCCGGACCGCCGCCGTGAACAGCCCGTAGAGGTTCGGATCCGCCTCGAGCTTCTGCCGATAGGCCCGGAACAGGGCGAGCAGGAGCCGCTCGAGCTTGTCGTCTGCCGGGTCGGGCGCATCGGCAATGTCATGGATGCCCGTCTCGACCGGCCGCAGCCAGTGGGCCGTCACCGCATCGACCAGCGCCTCCTTGGAGGGGAAGTAGCGATAGACATTGGCATGCGACATGCCCGCCTCGCGGGCGATGGCGACCACGGTCGTGCGCTCGATTCCATGGCGGCGGATATGCTCGGCGGCAAGCTCGAGGATGCGGGCGTCGGTGGACTCGGTACGCGTCTCCGCCATGGCCCTCCCCCTCAGGTTTCGACCAGCCCGCTGGTATCCCCGCTCGCCTCGGACGTCCCCTGGCCATGGGACAGGGCCAGATAGTCGGTCGACCGCATCTCGATCAGCCGCGAGGCGGTGCGCTCGAATTCGAAGACCTCACGGCCATCGGGCGCCGTATAGAGCCCCGTCGGCTCGGCTTCAGCGGAGGCGATGACCTTGACGTGCATGTCATAGAGCGCGTCGATCAGCCAGATGAAGCGGCGCGCCTCATTGCGCTTCTCGAAGCCCATGACCGGGATCGAATCGATGATCACGGTGTGGAATTCCTGCGCAATCGTCAGGAAGTCCGAGGGA
>CAISZN010000305.1 GCA_903889985.1 uncultured Hyphomicrobiales bacterium
CAACCACCCGCGCGCCAAGATGAGCGAGTGGGCCCCGACGATCACCACGATCAAGATCGATCCGGAGAAGATCCGCGACGTGATCGGCAAGGGCGGCTCGGTCATCCGTGCCATCACCGAGGAGACCGGTGCGACCATCGACATCGAGAACGACGGTACGGTCAAGATCGCCTCGGTCAACGGCGCCCAGGCGCGCGAAGCCCAGCGGCGCATCGAGCTGATCACGGCCGATGTCGAAGTCGGGAGCGTCTACGAAGGTAAGGTGGTCCGACTGATGGACTTCGGCGCCTTTGTGTCGATCCTGCCGGGTCGGGATGGCTTGGTGCACATCTCGCAGATCTCCAATGACCGTGTGGAACGGGTGGCGGACGTCCTCAAAGAGGGCGACGTGGTCCGGGTCAAGGTCATCGAGGTGGATCGTCAGGGCCGCGTAAGGCTGTCGATGAAGGATGCCGAGTGATTGAAGGCCGCAGCCTTCAGATCGAAACGACGGGGGCCTTAGGGCCCCCGTCGTCGTTTGGAGGGATTGCTCGGGTAGACAGAACACGCAAAGTAGATGCGTGGCCAGACATAATCTCGGTAAAATCGGGCTATGGGGTCACCCGGATCGTGGCGTTGCCACCGGTGCCCTCGATTCCGTGTGAACGGGCCGTTTTTGCGCCTGTATTTTCTCGTCAGGGGAAGCCGTCATCGTGATGATCAATAGGGCTTGGATCACCGTGGCGGCAGCGCTGGCGACGGTTGTAGTGGGTTCGGGTACGTCACCGGCCTGGGGCCAGTCGGTCAGCCCCGAAAATATCGCAGCGTTCAAAGCATTACCGGCCGGGCAGCGCAAAGCGCTGATGCAGCAATATGCGCCGGAGATGGCGGGCGGCGATGCTGCGGCTGGGGCGGAGGGGACGGAGGACGCCGCGAGCGCTTTGGGGGATGTGGGCACGCCGTCTGGGGTGCCTGAGGGGAACGGGCCCGTCCTGCAGGCCGGCGCCCAGGCGCCGGCTGGGATCACGCCGGTGCAGACGGCGGCGACTTTGCAGCCGGGTGATACCATTTTTATTGAGTTGTCCAAGAAAGGCCGCGCGGAGCCGGGCAACGCGGCGGACCAGCAATTTCAGGACGCGGTGAACAATCGCAACCCCTACGACGTGAAGGGGGATGGGGCGCTGCATCTGCCAGGGGTGCCCGCGGTACGGGTGGCTGGGCTTGCGGTCGGTTCGGCGGAGCGGATTCTGGCTTCCCGGCCGCAGTTGGCGGGGTGGGATCTGCATTTGACCTTGTTACCGAATGTGGGGGGGACGCCCAAACGGGTCGCGCCGTTTGGACATGAGTTTTTCCAGCATGGCAGTGGCCGTCAGGGTCTGATGCCGAGCTTGCCGGTGCCGAAAGATTATGTGCTCGGACCCGATGACCAGATCCAGATTGAGCTCTTTGGTGCCAAGGCGGCGCGGTACCTACGCGCGGTGGATCGGGATGGGGTGCTCAATGTGCCCGAGTTCGGTCCGATTGCGGTCATGGGCCGGCGCTTCGATGACGTGCGGCATGAGTTGGAACTGTCCGCCAAGACCAAGCTGATCGGTACGGAGATGCACGTCACCATGGGGCGCTTGCGCTCGATGCAGGTGTTTGTGCTGGGCGATGTCGAACATCCGGGCGCCTACACCGTGAGCAGCTTGAGCACGGTGTTGAACGTGTTGATGGATTCGGGTGGCCCGAATGCCGTGGGCTCGATGCGCTCCATCCAGTTAAAGCGCGCGGGCGCCAAGTCGCGCAACGTCGATCTGTACGATGTTTTGCTCGAGGGCGAGCGCGATAACGATTATTCGCTCCAGGCCGGGGATGTCATTTTTGTACCGCCCGTCGGCAAGACGGTCGAGATCGAGGGTGAAATCCGCCGTCCTGCGGTCTATGAGTTGGTCGGCAACGCGACCCTGGCGGATCTAATCCGCTTGGCGGGCGGGTTGAACGCCACGGCTTATTCGGGGGAAATCACGGTCGATCGGGTGACCCGCGAGGGGATCCGCGAGGCGCTGCACGTGGATTTTTCCAAGGGCCAGGCCAACAACCTCAAGATCAATGATGGGGATCGCCTGCAGATCGCGCGGGCCTTGGATCACTTTGAAAACACCATTGAGCTGTCAGGTTGGGTCAAACGTCCGCGGACGGTGCCTTGGCATGGGGCCGTGCGGGTCAGCGAGTTGGCCTCGAGCCTGGATGCGCTCGAGCATAACGCGGACCTGGAGTACGGCCTGATTGCGCGGGAAGTGGGACCAGAAAAGCGACTGACCTTCCTGCGCTTCGTGCCGCGGGATGTGTTTGCCCACCAGGGCACGGAGTCGGATCCCGCCTTGGCGCTGCATGACGTGGTGTTGTTCTTTGCCAAGGACGAGTCGCGTGCCGGCTTGATCGAGCCGTTGATGCGGCGTCTGCGGGAGGAGTTCCGCGACGGGCAGGTGCCGCCGATCGTGTCGATTGGCGGCCCCGTCAAGTTGGGTGGTTCCTATCCACTGACCGCGGGGATGACGCTGCGTGACTTGCTGGTCGCCGCCGGTGGAGAGCGCGAGCCGGACCTGACTTATGGCGTGATTGCGCGCGAGGAAGGGGCGGAGCGCAAGCTCAAAATGCTGTCTTTTTCGCCGCAGGCCTTGCTCGCCGGCGAGCCGGCAGTGGCCGGTATGCCTTTGCAACCGCGTGATTCCGTGCTGCTGTTCTCCCGTACCGGTGCCCGCGAGGGGGCCTTGAAGGGTTATCTCGATCGCTTAGAGAAAGAGTCGCGGGAGGGGGCGCCGGCGGCCATCGTCAGCGTGAACGGGCCGGTGGCGTTCCCCGGGGCCTATCCACTGACCGAGGGGATGACGGTTGCGGACCTGATCGGCGTTGCCGGCGGCAAGCGCGATGCGATCAATTACACCGCGGAGCTCGCCCATTTTGAGATCCGCAACCATGACGCGCGCGTGGTGCGGGTGGATACGTTGCGGTTGGATGATGCGGGGCAGCTACAAGGCGCGCTTGCTGCCCATGACGTGCTGACTGTGCGGCCGGTCGAGCATGCGAACACCAAAGAATGGATGATCAATATTGGGGGGGCGGTGCGGTTTCCAGGCACGTACGTGCTCAAGGAGCGCGAAACCCTCGTGCAGGTGTTGCAGCGGGCCGGTGGGTTTGCGGCGGATGCCAACCCGGAAGGCTTGGCTTTGCTGCGTGAAGAAGCGCGGCGCAATGAGCAGGCACAGTTGGACCTGATGGTGGATCGCCTGTCGCATGAGTTGGCGCTCAAGTCGATTGAATCGACCAGTGCGTCGGCCACCGCTGGCGGCAAGGATGAGGCCAAGGACCAACTGGTAGCCGCCAATGCGCTGGTCGCACAATTAAAGTCGCAGCACGCGGTGGGTCGGGTCGCGTTGCCGGCGGAAGGGATTGGGCATTTGCGGGCGGGGGAGCGCTATGACATCTCCTTGTTAGGTGGTGACCAAATTATGGTGCCGCGTCGGGCGGGTACGGTCACCGTCATTGGCGAAGTGCTCAGTCCGGGCGCGTTCTCGGTCAATGCGGGGTCCAGTCTGCACGCGTTCCTCGATCTTGCCGGCGGTACGACCAAGGATGCGGATAAGGGTCGGGCCTATGTGATCGGGCCCGATGGCCTGGCACAGCCCTTGTCGCGGTTGTCGAGTCGTGGTCTGCGCGATGGCGATACCATTGTGGTGCCGACGGATCTGAAGAAGTTGCCGCCGTTGCCGATGTGGGCGTCTGTCACCCAGATATTGGCCAATATGGCGGTGAGTGTGGCGGGCTTGAAGACCATCAAGACGCTCTGATCCGTTTTTTACGAGAGACGACATGGCAATTCGGCGTGCATTGATCACCGGCATCACCGGCCAGGATGGCTCCTATCTGGCCGAGTTGCTGTTGGCAAAAGGGTATGCGGTGCATGGCGTCAAACGCCGGGCCTCGTCCTTCAATACCGCGCGGGTGGATCATC
>CAISZN010000306.1 GCA_903889985.1 uncultured Hyphomicrobiales bacterium
CGACTACGAGGAACTGCCCTTCGTGCTGGGCACCCGCGAGGCGGCTTCAGCAGGTGCAGCCTCCGTATGGGACGAAGTGCCCGACAACGTGATGGTCGAGACCTTCTTTGGCGACAAGGAGGCCACCGACCGCGCCTTCGCCGCCGCCGATCACGTGGTGGAACACGAGTTCCACATTGCGCGCGTCACCGGCGTGCCGCTGGAGCCCCGCGCTGCTGTCGCCAACTATGATGCCGCTACGGGCCGCTACACGCTCTATGCCGGCAGTGGTGGTGCTGTGCGCCAGAAGGCCGAGCTGTCCTTCGCGCTGAACATCAAGCCCTCGGACCTGCGCGTGCTCTCCTATGACGTGGGCGGCAACTTCGGCACGCGCAACCGCGTCTATGTGGAATTCGGCCTCGTGCTCTGGGCCTCGAAGAAACTCGGGCGGCCGGTGAAATATACGGCGACGCGCTCGGAGGCCTTCCTCTCCGACTATCAGGGGCGCGACCTCGTCTCGAAGGTGTCGCTGGCGCTCACCAAGGACGGGCGCTTCCTTGGCATGCGCGCGGACAACCTCAGCAATGTGGGTGCGCGCGCGGTGTCCTTCTCGCCGCTCGGCAAGGGCTCGGGACTCATCCCCGGCTCCTATGATATTCCAGCGGTCAACCTGCGGGCGCGGGCGGTGTTTTCCAACACCATGCCGACGCAGGCCTATCGCAGCTCGGGCCGTCCGGAGGTGAACTTCGCGCTGGAACGACTGATCGACCTCACGGCCGAGGAACTCGGCTTCGACAAGATCGAACTGCGCCGCAAGAACCTCGTGTCGCCCAAGGCCATGCCCTACACGAACGGCGTTGGCGCGGTTTACGACAGCGGTACCTATGAGACCAATATGGACCGGGCCATGCAGCTCGCCGATTGGGACAAGATTACTGAGCGCCGCAAGGATGCGGAAAGCCGCGGCAAGCTGCTGGGCGTGGGCCTGGCCAACTATGTGGAAAGCTCCATCGGCTCGCCAAAGGAACGCGCCGACATTACCGTCAAGGGCGAAGGCATGGTGGACGTGGTCATCGGCACCCAGCCGAGCGGCCAGGGCCACGAGACGAGCTTTGCGCAGGTGGCGGCCGACCTGCTTGGCATCGATGTGGAGCGCGTGAAGATCATCGTCGGCGACACGGACATCGTGCATGTGGGTGGCGGCTCCCATTCGGGCCGCTCCATGCGCCATGCAGGCACTGTGATTGCGCTTGGCACCAATGACCTCGTCGAGAAGGGCCGCAAGATCGCTGCCCTGCACTTCAAGGTGCCGGTGAACGAGATTGACTATGACGACGGGCAGTTCGAGGTGCGCGACACCAACTTCCGCATCGGCCTGTTTGAACTCGCCAATGTGACGAAGGATCTTGAGCTGCCGGATGATCTCAAGGGCGGCCTCGCCATCCAGCGCGAGAACGAGATGCACGATCCCGTATTCCCGAATGGCACGGCGATCTGCGAGATCGAGCTGGATCCGCAGAGCGGTGAATATGAGATCACGCGTTATTCCACGGTCGATGACGTGGGCCGCTGCATCAACCCGATGATCGTGCATGGGCAGACCCATGGCGGCATCGTGCAGGGCCTCGGGCAGGCCGTGTTCGAGCTGTGCCATCTCGACCCGTCGACCGGCCAGCCGCTGACGGGCTCCTTCATGGACTATGGCATGCCGCGCGCGGGCGACGTGCCCTCCTTCACGGCGGAAATTGCCGAAGTGCTGTCGCCCACCAATCCGCTCGGCATCAAGGCCGGTGGCGAGGGTGGCACGACGCCGGCGCTCTCCGCCCTTGTCGCATCCGTCGTCGATGCGCTGAAGCCCTATGGCATCCGCCATGTGGACATGCCTGTCACGCCCTACACCATCTGGCGCGCTATTCAGAACGCCACCAAGACCGGAGCCTCCAAGTGACCGAGACCGTCAAGCTCATTGCCTTTCCGGGCGCGCCCAACCTGCCGATCTTCGTCGCGCAGGAAAAGGGCTGGTTCACCAGGCATGGGATCGACCTCAACATCACCATGACGCCCTCCTCCGCCTATC
>CAISZN010000307.1 GCA_903889985.1 uncultured Hyphomicrobiales bacterium
TCTCCACGCGGCTGAAGTTGAAGAGCCCGCCGACCCCTCATCCTCACCTTCTCCCCACTTGCGGCGGGGAGTAGGAGGCGGCAGCATTGCGGATCTTGCCAGTCATTTCGTCACGCATCAGCGGCGGTAGTGAACTCAATCATCCATGCGCACCGAACTCGCCCCCGGCCTGATCTACCTGCCAGGCTTCTATGACCGGGCGGCGCAGGCAGCCCTGCTCGCGGACATCCGCGCCGTAATGGCGGAGGCACCACTCTTCACCCCGCGCATGCCGCGCACCGGGCAGCCCTTTTCCGTGCGCATGACCAACTGCGGTCCGCTCGGCTGGGTCTCGGATGTGCAGGGTGGCTATCGCTACCAGCCGCGCCATCCGCAGACGGACCAGCCATGGCCGGCGATTCCGGCTTCGGTGCTCAAGGCATGGGAGGAGGCTGGCGGTTATCAGCATCCGCCGGAAGCCTGCCTGGTGAATCTCTATGGCCCGCAGGCGCGCATGGGCCTGCATCAGGACCGGGACGAGGCCGATCTGGCGGCGCCCGTGGTGTCGATCTCGCTGGGGGACACGGGCCTGTTCCGCTTCGGCGGGACGAGCCGGGGCGGGGGCACGAAATCCCTGAAGCTGCAGTCCGGGGATGTGGTGGTGATCGGCGGGGCCTCACGCCTCGCCTTCCATGGAATCGACCGGATCCTGGCAGGCTCCTCGACCCTGCTGGGGGAGCCCGGCCGCATCAACCTGACGTTGCGCCGGGTCACCGTGCCCTGAGGGCTCAGCCCTCGGCTGCGGGCGCCTTGGGGCCGCCCCGCGCAACGCCCACCTTGGCCGGGCGCAGGCAACGCTCGCCGATGGAATAGCCGGCTTCCACCACCTGCAGCACCGTGCCCGTGGGCACGTCGGGATTGGGCACTTCGAACAGGGCCTCATGCAGGTTGGGGTCGAACTTCTGGCCCTGGGGCTCGAGTTTCTTCACCCCGTGCTTGGTCAGGCGGGAGAGGAAGTCGCGCTCGGTCAGGTCGATGCCCTCCACCAGCGTCTTGATCCCCGCATCGGCGGAATCGCGCAGTTCGGCCGGGATGCTGTCGATGGCGCGGCGCAGGTTGTCGGCCACGGTGAGCATGTCGCGGGCGAAGTTGGTGACCCCATAGGTCTTGGCATCCGCGACCTCTCGCTCGGTGCGGCGGCGCAGGTTTTCCATCTCCGCCAGGGTGCGCAGGACCTTGTCCTTCAGGCCCGCGTTCTCCGCATAGAGATTCTCAAGCTCGGTGAAGGGCTCGGGCTCGGAGGTCGGCGACTGGGGGGCCGTCGAGGCAAAGGACGACTCATGGGCTTCGCCGCCGTCAGCCGGACCCGACTGTGCGGACGTGTGTTCTTGATCGTTCATGACACTCAATTCCAAACTGTTCCAAGGCGCATATCAGGGCGACAGCGCCAAAAATCAAGCTGTGCGGGTGGCTGCAGCCTTGGTCCCCTTGGCAGAGGCCGCTTTTGCGGCCTCCAGCGCAGCTGCTCCGCTGAGGGCGTCGATAAGGGACCGGCGGATGCTCGCCTGCCGGGCTGGCGCTGTGATTTTCAGCCCTGTCAGGTCGGTGACGTAGAATGCGTCCACCGCCTTCTCGCCGAAGGTCACCACATGGGCCGAGCCGATGTTCAGGTTCAGCCGCGACAGGGTCGCAGTCAGATCGAACAGCAGGCCCTTGCGGTCAAGCCCTGAGACCTCCAGCACCGTGTGGGTGTTCGACAGGGTGTTGTCGATGGTCACCTCAGGCGCGATCGTGAAGGTCTTCTCGCGGCCGGTCGATGGGTGCGAGCGCGCGGCCACCACATCGCCGAGGCGGATCTCGCCACGCAATGCCTTCTCGATGGTTTGCGCCACGCGACCGGCACGACGCATCTCGTCCTCGTCCTGATCAAACGCGCGGCTGATGCAGATCGTGTCGAGGGCGAGGCCATCGTGCGTCGTGAAGATCTGCGCATCGACGATATTGGCGTCGGCCGTTGCGCAGGCGCCTGCGATGATCGACAGCAGGCGCGGATGATCCGGCGCCAGGACAGTCAATTCGGTGATGCCGCGGAAGGCATCGGTCGAATATTCCGTCATCAGTGACTTCACTTCCACATCGGCAAGATGCAGCAGCTTGGCGTGGGCGACCTTGTGGGGGAGATCGACCTTGAGCCAATAGGCCGGATAATGCCGGGTGGCGTAGTCCTCGAAGTCCGGGTCCGACCAAGTGGCCAGGGCCTTGCGCAGTTCGGCCTGTGCATTGAGCACGCGCTGCTTGCGATCGATGGCCGAATGGCCGCCCGCCAGCACCACTTCCGTCTCCCAGTAGAGGGTGCGCAGGAGCTGGCCTTTCCAGCCATTCCACACGCCGGGCCCGACAGCGCGGATGTCGCAGACCGTGAGCACGAGCAGCATGCGCAGTCGCTCCAGCGTCTGCACCGTGGCAGCGAAGGACTGGATCGTGCGCGGATCGGAGAGATCGCGGCTCTGGGCCATGTTCGACATGATCAGATGGCTCTCGACGAGCCATGCGACTGTCTCCGTCTCTGCCTCGGTGAGGCCCAGGCGTGGACAGATCACGCGCGCCACCTTGGCGCCGGCAATGGAGTGATCCTCCTTCCGGCCCTTGGCGATGTCGTGCAGGAACAGCGCCACATAGAGCGCCTTGCGATTGGAGATCGCCGGCAGCACCTCATGGCAAAGCGGCAGCTCCTCGTTCAGGCGGCCGCCCTCGATGGCGGCGAGAATGCCGATCGAGCGCAGCAGATGCTCGTCCACCGTATAGTGGTGATACATGTTGAACTGCATCATCGCGACGATGCGCCCGAATTCGGGCATGAAGCGGCCGAGCACGCCCGCCTCGTTCATCCAGCGCAGAACCGTTTCCGATGATTCCCGCGACGTCAGGATGTCGATGAAGAGCTTGTTGGCTTCGGGATTGTTGCGGACCTTGGCGTCGATGCGCTTGAGTGACTGGGTAATGAGGCGCGTCGCATCGGGATGCAACGGCAGGCGATTGCGATCCGCCGTCCAGTAGATGCGGATGAGATTGACCGGATCGCGTTCGAAGACATCCGGTGAGGTCACGGTGATGCGATCGAGCTCGACGGCAAAGTCGCTGCCGGGCAGGGACTTGTTCCTGCGGCGCAGGCGCCCCACGAAACGGTCGATGACCGGGCGCGACTTGGCCTGCTTTTCTTCCAGCGCGGCGCAGACGATGGCCGTGAGATCGCCCACATCCTTGGCCACGAGGAAGTAGTGCTTCATGAAGCGCTCGACGCCGTTCATGCCCTCGCGGTCGAGATAGCCAAGCCGCTTGGCGATGATGCGCTGCTGGTCGAAGGACAGGCGATCCTCCGCCCGGCCCCTCACGAAATGCAGGTGGCAGCGCACGCGCCACAGGAATTCCTCGCAGCGCAGGAACAGTTCCAGCTCGCGCTGGGTGAAGACACCCGCCGCCACCAGTTCCTTGGGCTCGCGCACGCGATAGACGTAGGTGGAAATCCAGAACAGCGTGTTGAGATCGCGCAGCCCGCCCTTGCTCTCCTTGACGTTGGGCTCGACGAGATAGCGCGAGCCGCCGGCCTTGGTGAGGCGCTGGTCACGCTCGGCGAGCTTGGCGGAGACGAACTCGCGCGCGGTCGTGCGCACGATTTCCTTGTCGAAGCGGGTGCGCATCTGTTCGAAGAGCACGTCGTCGCCCAGGATGAAGCGCGCTTCCAGCAGGGCCGTTCGCACGGTCATGTCTTCGCGTGCCTGACGCAGGCATTCATCTATGGAGCGGGTGGAGTGGCCGACCTTCTGGCGCAGGTCCCAGAGGAAATAGAGGATGGCCTCAACCACGCTCTCGCCCCAGGGCGTCTGCTTGTAGGGCAGCAGGAAAAGCAGGTCGATGTCGGAGCCCGGCGCCAGCGTGTCGCGCCCATAGCCGCCCACCGCGATGACGGCGATGCGCTCCGCATTGGAGGGATTCTCCGCCGGATAGACATAGGTCGTCACATAGCGGTGGATCGCGCGGATGATCTCGTCTTCGAGATGCGACAGGGAGCGTGCGCAGTCGTAGCCGCTGCCGCCTGCCTCCAGCGCGACACGGGCCTTGTCCTGACCGTCGGCAAGCGCCTGCTTCACCTTTTCGAGCACGGCGCTGCGCAGCGCCTTCGGATCTTTCTTATGCTTTTGCGTGAGTTCGGCGATGTCCGCGTCGAGGCTGGCGCGATCGATGACCTGGTTGACCTGCGCCGCGCGGCGCACCCGACGGGTCAGGGCCGGCTGGGGCGGGGCAGAAGTGGTTGGCGCAAAGGTCATCGCGTGCAGCCCTGGGGTTCGAAAATCGGGTCGGAGACGGTCGGTGGGCCGCTGGTCCGCATGCAGGCAGGTGCGCAACACCTGTCCCCTCATGCCGAAGGATCAGCCAGCCTGCACGACCGTGTTGCAGACCCCGAATCGGACCACAACCGGAGCGCGGCGTCCAGCGCCGACCGTGCAGGGGGTCGCAAGACCCCCTCGCCAACCGGTTTTCAGGACCTCAGGCGAAGGTCTTGCGCTCAAACTGGCCGGACTTGCGGAACCGCACCAGATAGCTCGGAACCACGGCCTCGATCGTCTCCGGGGTGATGCCGAGGCCCCGCAGGGTGCGTCCTTCGGCCTCAGCGGCGGCACTGACCACATTGTCGTTGCGCAGCTGGGTGACCTGGTCGCGGGTGATGCGCAGCATCTTGGGGTAGAGACCGAGGGTCAGGGAATCGACGATCTCGCTGACCCGGGCGAAGGGGCTCGCCAGCTCGAAGGGCAGCGGCGCCAGCAGGCGCTTGCGGCCGATCGTGTCGCAGATGAACTGCATCAGCTCGCGGAAGGTCTTCACCTCCGGCCCGCCAAGCTCATAGGTCTTGCCCTTGCCAGCCTGACCGTCCAGCGCCAGCGCCGCAGCTTCTGCCACATCGCCCACATAGGCGGGCTGGAACTTCGTCCCGCCGCCGCCGATGAGCGGCAGAACTGGCGAGAAGCGGGCGAGATCGGCGAATCGGTTGAAGAAATCGTCCTCCGGCCCAAACAGCAGCGAAGGGCGCAGGATCGTCGCATCGGGAATGGCCTCGAGGACCGCCGCTTCGCCCTGCGCCTTGGAGCTGGCATAGGCAGAGGCTGACGCCGCATCAGCGCCAATGGCCGACACGTGGACGAGATTGGTGATCCCGGCATCGCGGGCGGCACGGGCGACCGCGCGGGCGCCAAAAGCCTGCACCGCATCGAAATTCTGGCGGCCGGATTCGTTCAGGATCCCGACGAGATTCACCACGGCCTCGGCACCGCGCAGCGCCGCGGCCACAGAGGCCGGGTAGCGCAGGTTGGCCTGCACCGCATGGATCTGGCCGACCTTGCCGATCGGCTGCAGGTGAAAGGCGAGGTCGGGCCGACGGGTTGCCACCCGGATGCGCCAGCCACGCAGGGCCAGGGCGCGCACCACATGGCGGCCGAGGAAGCCGGAACCGCCAAAAACCGTGACGATACGGCCTGTCTTGATCAAGTCTTCAGCCATCGAACGACCCTGTCCTGATTCCGCACTGCGGTCGGGATGTTCCATAGTCAAGCACAGCCGACCTGTACAGGGCGCAAATTGGCCCAGTCCCGGCGGGTTGCCTGCCGGTTCAGTCGCGCCGCGGCTGGCGCTGGGGGCGAACCCGAATCGGGATGGGACGGGGCTCGGGCCTCGGCAGCAGGACGCCAGCGGCAGCCTCAAGCGCTTCCTCGAGCCGCGCCTTGAGGCGGCTTGCCAGGTTGCGCAGCTTGGGACGGGACATTGTGACCTCCAACCGCTCCGGACTCTCGCGGCCTTCCCGGGGAAAGATCGCGAGGAAACTGCAAATCACTCTCATGATGATCATGTGGTGGTTCACATTGGATTGACAAGCCGCATCTGCGGCCTCTATGACACCGCCCGTGCCCAGGTGGCGGAATTGGTAGACGCGCTGGTTTCAGGTACCAGTAGTGAAAGCTGTGGAGGTTCGAGTCCTCTCCTGGGCACCAGTCTCTCAACATTCGTGTTGAGATGACGGGCCTTCCCGCCAAAATCAGATGATCCTTCGATGAAGCCCTGCGGGGCGCCGGGCCGGAAGAGCCCCATCACGCAGGCAGCTCCTCCCGGCCCCTCGGGCTTTCACGTCCATTTCAGACTTTCAGGCTGACGGTCATCATCGGACGTTCCACCCCGGTGTTCGACACGATGTCGAGGCTCACGAGCGCTGCGTTGCCGCGGTTGGCCGAGCCCTTGACGCCCGTCTTGTCGAGCAAGACCACCTTGTCCGGGTCATAGCTATCGCGATCATCGATGATCCTCTGCGCTGCAGCCATCAAGGCCTTGGCCTCGGACTTGTTGCCCGCAAGCTCGGCGTCACGCGCGTCCTTGTGGAGCGACTGCACGAGCTTCAGATTTGGACCACTCAGCGTGTAAGTCATCTCGATCATCGCATTGGAATGACCAAGCCTCGCCATCTGGTCGAACATCGACCTCAGTTGTTCGCGTCTTGCCTTATCCAGTTTCGGGATATCCACCCCGTTAAAGATGGCTGCCAGATCGTTGCCCGACTTCGTGTTTGCACCGTCGGTGAGCTCCTTGAGCTCAATCTTGCTCAGAACCTCGGTTCCATCCGGACCGACGTTGTCGAATTCCATCTTCTTCTTGTGAATCTGCGTCACGGAGACGCTGACACCTAGGCTCAGCAGATCTTCCGAGGAGGTCGCATCACCGCCCGACCACAAACCCTTGTTGTCCGAGGTGTGGAAATCCTTGTCAGCAGAGGACTGGGCGCCAGTCCGGTTGAGTGCCTGATTCTCGGCGAGGCCAAGCAGCGTGAAAACCTGAACATTGACCGTGGCCTTTGCCGAAACGCCGACCGTGGTCTGGTACTCGGATTTCACCACGGTCTTGTCGAGACCCACATAGCGTTCCGTCTTGCCACCGATGCCGGCGTTCCCGGTGATGCCAGCTGAAATGCCGATGCCCACGCCATTTTTCGAGCCAGACTTGATTCCTCCAGTGCCAGAGGTATTGCCCAGCACGTCGCCATCCTCGGAGGGCTGCCAGCCAAAATTGAGCTTGCCACCGATATCCGACTTCAGGCTGGCATCGCCCTTATGGCGACGGACATCCATGACGTCATTTGCGTTTTCGAAAATCGACGCGCTCGGCTTCTGCCGCTCGGTCAACTTCATGATGGCTTCGATTGCCTGCTTTCGTCCCTCCGCGCCCGGGGGAAAGGTGATCTGGACGCCTTCCGCCCCTTCATAGCCGACGTCACCGGAAAGGGTGGCGGCAAGCTTGATATCCATTTTTCCCTTGGGTCCGGCGATCTCCTGTTCGAAGAGCTTCCAGCCAGCCTGGAGATCGACGCCAGCTTTCACCGTGCCACCGAACAGGCCGATCAGCTTGATCTCGTTGTTGCTGCCGACCTCGATCGTAAAATTATCGAAGATCGAGCCCGACAGTCGGCCACGGACCGTCACCGTGCCGGTGGGCTCCACGGGGATTCGCCCGGTGTTGAGCTTGATCTCCGTGCCCGACATCAGGTCGAACTTGCCACCACTTGGCATCTTGTCGATCAGCACACCCAGCTCGTCACGCATCTGCTCGTCGACGCGGCTCTTGTTTGCAAGCATGAGCAGCGCGGATTCACCGAATTCCTTGATGCGGCTCGACATCGGTTTCTTGACTGTATCGACGGCAGCTGTTTCCAGCAGCTCGCCGAAGCTGCCGTTGGTGTCACGCGCGCGCCAGGTAAGCAGCGTGTCTCCTGTGATCGGACCTGAAATGGCCCGATCGATCTCCACAGCGAACCGATCCGTATCCATTCCCCAGGTCTTGAGTTGCGCGACGATCTCGTCCTTCTTGCCGCGCATGTCATAGGTGGGATTATAGGCTTCCTCTCCGGTCGTCGGCTTGGCATTGAAGTCGATTTTCGACACCACCGCCGCATGGATCATGCGATCCATGGCGGCGAAAAGGTTCGGCGCCTTTTCATACCGCTCCTTCAGCAATGCATTTCGCGCACTTGGGAGCTTGGATTGCGCGACCCGCTTTTCGGCCAGGAGGTTCGGGGCGGTCTCACGCAGATAAACGATCGCCTTTGCCTGTTCATAAAAGCCCTTGATCTGTTCCAGGCTCGGAGGCTTTTCGGAACTGAACGGCGACTTGCCGATCCAGGTCCGCTTCAAGGATGACGCATCGAAACCCTTGAGCTGCGTCCGAAGTTCGTCGCGTTCCTTTATAAAGGCACGCCTCGTCTCATTGTCCGGGAGACTTTTGATCGCCGTATCGAGCTTGACGACGTCCAAGATGATCTTGGCGCTTTTCAGTCCCTCAGGCTTTTCCAGATCGAGCTTGCCGTGCTTTGCGGTCGCGTAGTCCCTGAGGACTTTTTGGTGGTCAGCGACGTTGGACTCGATGCGCTGGATGTCTTCTGCAATCCATACGCCCTGCAAATCGCAGAAGTTGACCTTGCCCTGGAGCGCTTCAAGCTCCTGGCCAAGGTTGCTGAAGGATGCTTTGTCACCTGTCCAGTTGTCCGGCCGGAACAGGGTCTCCTGAACCGACTGGCTGATGCCCGTGAAGGCCTGCATCTGCGCCTCGGTGCGACCCGTGGCCAGGTCGCCTTGATCAAGATGCTCCTTGACGGTGCTCCTTGCGTCGCTGCTGATCTCATTCAGCATCAATTGCCCAACCACCGACGGCTGCTTGGCGAGGTCGGACTGGAGGTTGTCCTGAACGTCGCGATTTTCGAGAGTCGACTTTGCTGCACGCATGCGATCGACTGCATGAGTGACATCGTCGACGCCAGAGAATCCGGCCTTGCCGAGACGGCTCATATTCTCCTGGAAATTGCCCTTGACCGTATCAAAGTCGTAGCCCATCGACTCGATGTCCTTGCGCGTGACCCCGGTCAGTTTGAGGAATTCATCCGCGCTGAATTTCTTGCCCGGATCCATGCCCATCTGGTTATGGCCAAGATTCTTATCCTGCGCTTCGGTCAGCTTCTCCATGCTGTCGGCGAGCCTGGCGACCTGGAAAGCGGCCTCA
>CAISZN010000308.1 GCA_903889985.1 uncultured Hyphomicrobiales bacterium
GGTCAGCGAACCGGCGCCAAATGCGTCGGACATCTTCGCTGCGCGTTCCAGCAGGCGCGAGTGCAGGTAGAACACGTCGCCCGGATAGGCTTCGCGGCCAGGCGGACGGCGCAGCAGCAGCGACATCTGGCGATAGGCGACGGCCTGCTTGGACAGATCGTCATAGATGATCACGGCATGCATGCCGTTGTCACGGAAGTACTCGCCCATGGCGCAGCCCGCGAAGGGGGCCAGGAACTGCATCGGAGCCGGGTCCGAAGCGGTGGCGGCGACGATGATCGAATACTCCAGGGCGCCGCGTTCTTCGAGCACCTTCACGAACTGGGCAACGGTGGAACGCTTCTGGCCGATGGCGACATAAACGCAATAGAGCTTCTGGTTCTCAGGAGCGCCTTCGACGTTCAGGGCCTTCTGGTTCAGGATCGTGTCGAGCGCAATCGCGGTCTTGCCGGTCTGGCGGTCACCGATGATCAGCTCGCGCTGGCCGCGGCCGACGGGGATGAGCGCGTCGATCGACTTGAGGCCGGTCGCCATCGGCTCATGCACCGACTTGCGGGGAATGATGCCGGGCGCCTTCACGTCCACGCGGGAGCGCTTCTCGTAGAAGATCGGGCCCTTGCCGTCGATGGGATTGCCGAGCGCGTCGACGACGCGGCCGAGCAGGCCCTTGCCGACAGGAACGTCAACGATGGCGCCGGTGCGCTTGACCGTCTGGCCTTCCTTGATGTCACGGTCGGAACCGAAAATAACGACACCGACGTTGTCGCTCTCAAGGTTGAGCGCCATGCCACGAATGCCGTTTTCGAACTCGACCATTTCGCCCGCCTGGACGTTGTCGAGACCGTAAACGCGGGCGATACCGTCGCCCACCGAGAGCACCTGGCCGACTTCCGTGACCTGAGCCTCGTTACCGAAGTTCGCGATCTCGTTCTTGAGGATCGCGGAGATTTCTGCGGCGCGGATATCCATCAGCCGACCTCTTTCATACGTGTACGAATGGAGTTGAGTTTGGTCTTCAGCGAGCCATCGACCATGCGCGAGCCGAGCTTCACAACGAGGCCGCCGATGATGGCAGGGTCGACCTTCACGTCGACCACGACCGAACGGCCGCCGCTCGCCTGAGCGAGGGCCGACTGCAAGGCCGCAAGATTGGCGTCGCTGAGCGGCTCGGCGACGGTCACCTCGGCGCGTGTCACGCCCTTGGCAGCATCATTGAGGGCCTTGTAGCCCCTGATCATGCCGGAGACCGCAAAGAGCCGGCGCTTGGAAGCGACGAGCTTCAGGAAATTGGCTGCGAGCCCCTGAATGCCAGCGGCAGCGAGCAAGGCGCTGAGCGCCCTGACCTGCTGCTCTGCGCTGAACACAGGGCTGCGGACGAGATGCTGCAGGTCCGAGCTTTCCGCGACAAGAGCAGCGAAACGGTCGAGATCCGCCGCAACGGCGTCGGTGGCGTAGGATTCTCCGGCGAGATGAAACAGGGCCTGCGCGTAGCGCCCTGCCATGCCGGATACAATCGTTTCCTCTTTTGCCAAAATCGTCCCCTGGACAGGCAAGTCGAGCAAGGCAGCCTGTATCAAGGGAGAGGATCTGCACCTGGGTGCACCCCCCACGGACGAACCGCGGCCTCGACAACAAGCTGATCGGAAACGGGGCAGGAATGGGCGCGCGAACGCACGTCCGCCCCGAAGGCGGGGGTGACCTAACACATGGATTTTGGCGGCGCAACCCTGGCAGGAGTGCGCTGCGGCTTACGCTTTTGGCTGAGGGCGCTCGGGTTTCCCTGCTGAGGCCTGATTGCAGCCTGCAACTGCGTCCTTTTGGTCGCGGATGGCTTGAAGATTTAATTTTGCTTCTCAGTCCAATTGGCTACGATGGGGGCGTTGGTGGGATTTCAGGATCGCCGTTGCGGGCTGGTGTCCCGAGTGTGAGCAGGTCAGTCATGGCGAAGCGTTTCGGGGCTTTCTTCTCGAAGTTCCTTCCGGGCCGTAACAAGACGGCGGCTCCGGCCGCCACAGCAGAGCCTGCTTCCAAGCCGCAAGCCCGCAAGCGCCTCTGGGCCCTCGTGCAGGTCAAGCCACAGGTGGTGGTGCTGGCGGTCAGCGATTCCCGTGAGGATCTCGAGGCCGAGGTCGCCGAGCTCAACGAGACCTGGAATCACTCGGACCTGCGCAGCGAGCGCCAGCGCTACGACATCCAGCCGGTCTGCATGCTGCAGACCGCCAAGGACGACCGGCTTGGCCTTGCGCCCGCCCGTCGCGACCCTGCCGTCGGCCAGTAAGCCGCTCAGCTTCCTTCCGCTTTCGAGGGACGCGCCAGCAGGGTTCCGACCGCATCGGCGACCCCCATGTGCCCTGAGATGATGCCTTCCACGGCTTCCGCGATCGGTAATTCCACGCCCTTCGACCGGGCCATCTGCACCAGCACCGAGGCCGTATAGGCGCCCTCGGCCAGCTTGCCGTGACCGGCTTCGCCGGGCCTCTCGCCGCGGCCGAGTGCCACGCCGAAGGAGAAGTTGCGCGACTGGGTCGAGCTGCAGGTCAGGACGAGGTCGCCAAGGCCCGAGAGGCCCATGAGGGTTTCCGGCCGGGCCCCAAAGGCCCGCCCGAATCGAGAAAGTTCAGCAAAGCCCCTCGCGACGAGGGCCGCGCCGGCGCTCGCTCCAAGCCCCCGGCCGGCCGCGATCCCGCAGGCAATGGCCAGCACGTTCTTGGCGGCGCCACCGATCTCCACGCCGATGACATCGGTCGCGTGGTAGAGGCGCAGGGCAGGCCCTGCCAGGGCAGCGGCGATCCGCCGCGCCAGGTCTTCGTCGAAGGCGGCCAGGGTCACGGCCGTGGGCAAGCCGCGGGAGACATCGGCTGCAAAGCTCGGTCCCGAGAGGATGGCCGCCGGATTGGCTGGCAGGCAGGCCGCACTGATGTCATGCAGGAACAGGCCGGTGCCCTGTTCGATGCCTTTGGAGCAATAGACGATGGGCACGCCGGCGGGCAGGTGGCCCGCCAGCTGGTCAAGCAGGCTGCGCGTGGCCTGCGCTGGCACCACGGCCAGCACGAGGCCTGCCTTGGCTGCAAGGGCGAGATCGGCCTGGGGCGTGATCCCCTCTTCCAGTTTGACACCGGGCAGGTAGCGGCTCTCGCGGGTTGCGGCCAGTGCCTCGACCTGAGCCGAATCGCGGGCCCAGAGGGTCACCTGCCGTCCGGCGCGGGCGGCCGCATTGGCGAGCGCGGTTCCCCAGGCGCCTGCCCCCAGCACCGTGACCGTGTTAAACGTCATCCCAGATACCCCAGTCATCCCTTCAGGGATGGAAAAGCTCATTATCGGCCCGCGCCCACATCTGCTCGAACCGGCCGATGAAGGCTGTGACGATGTCGCGGTTCTCGACCACCATCACATCGTTGTCCTGCCGATGCGCTCCCGTGAAGGAGAAATTTGCCGATCCGGTCCGCAGCCAGCGGCCATCCACATGGTAGGCCTTCAGATGCATGCTGTCGCGGCTTGGGGACTTGAAACGGGCCACCACTTTGGGGTTCCGCAACAGTCTTTCGAGACGGGGGTCGTAGCGGTCGCCCCGCCGCCCTGCCTCTTCGGGGTCGAGGTAAAGGCGCACCCGGACACCGCGGCCTGCCGCTGCCTCCAGCGCATCGGTGATGTTGCGGTCGGTGAGCACATAGGCCGCCATGTCAATGGCCTGTCGGGACCGTCCGATCAGCTCGGAATCGAGGTCCGCGAGCGCATCGCCAGGCCCCTGCAGGAAGCGGACGGCGGCCATGGTGGGCTCGCGATCCAGCGGCCCACGCGCAGCGGAAGGGATCAGGCCGAAAAACAGGCCGATGAGAAGCAGTCTGAAAAACATGGCGCGGCAAAGGATGACTGGAAATCAGGCCTTGCCATTGTGGACGCGCTCGGCCCTCAGGTCGAGTGGCCAGCGTGGCCTCGGCGCGAAGTCCATGCCGTCCGTGAAGCCCGCCCGCAGCCGCTCGATGCCCGCCCAGGCGATCATGGCGCCATTGTCCGTGCACAGGCTCAAGGGCGGCAGGACAAGCTTAAGGCCCGTCTCCGTGGACATGCGCGTCAGAGAGCGCCGGATGGGACCATTGGCAGCCACGCCACCTGCCACGACCAGCGCGGTGGGAGCGCCCAGATCCGTGGCGAATTGGCGAAGGGCCATCCTCACCCGGTCGACCACCACGTCCACCACCGCCGCCTGGAAGGAGGCACAGAGGTCCGCCACGTCCTGTTGTGACAGCCGGGGCCGGCGCTCCAGTTCAAGCCGCACGGCGGTCTTGAGGCCCGAGAGGGAGAAATCCGCATTGGGCCGGCGCAGCATGGGGCGGGGCAGGTCGAAGCGTGTGGAGTCGCCGGTCTCGGCGGCCTTCTCGACCTGTGGGCCGCCCGGATAGGGCAGGCCCAGCATCTTGGCGACCTTGTCGAAAGCTTCGCCCAGGGCGTCATCCATGGTGGTGCCGAGGCGCTGGTAATCGCCAACACCCTTCACTGCGAGGAGCTGGGTATGGCCGCCCGAGACGAGCAGCAGCAGGTAGGGAAACTCGATGCCGTCCGTCAGGCGTGCGGTCAGGGCATGGGCCTCAAGGTGGTTCACGGCCACGAAGGGCTTTCCGGTGGCCAGGGCCAGAGCCTTGCCGGTGGTCAGACCCACCATGACGCCGCCGATGAGGCCGGGGCCTGCGGCAGCGGCGATGGCGTCGAGATCGGCAAGGTCGCAGCCTGCGTCGGCGAGCGCGCGCTCGACCAGCCGATCAATCACCTCGACATGGGCGCGGGCGGCAATTTCGGGCACGACGCCGCCATAGGCGGCATGTTCTGCGATCTGGCTCATGATCTCGTTGGAGAGGATCGTGCCGCCGCCGTGGGGCTTAAGCTGGACGACGGCCGCAGCGGTCTCGTCACAGGTGGTTTCGATTCCCAGAACGCGCATCACATCTCCCGCCGCTGTTGCGGCTGCCCGAACCACCCTATAGTCGCTCGCCAATGACAGGCAAACCGAGCAAGAGCATGACCGCATCCTGGTTGAAAATTGGTACCCGAGGCTCGCCGCTTGCGCTGGCGCAGACCCACATGACGCGCCAGCTGCTGGCGCAGGCCCATGGCCGCAACGAGACCGACATCGAGATCGTGGTCATCAAGACGACCGGCGACATGATTCAGGATCGGCCACTGAGCGAATCAGGCGGCAAGGGCCTGTTCACGAAAGAGCTCGACATCGCCCTCATCAATGGGGACATCGACCTTGCGGTGCATTCTTCCAAGGATTTGCCGACGCGGCTGCCGGAGGGGCTTGCCATCGCAGGCTTCCTGCCGCGCGAGGATGTGCGTGACGTGCTGATTTCAGCCAAGGCCCGCAGCATCGCTGACCTTCCGCAGGGGGCGAGCCTTGGCACGGCCTCGCTGCGGCGGCAGGCACAGGTCCGTCGCCTGCGGCCCGACATTCAGGTCAGCCTGCTGCGTGGCAATGTGGAAACGCGTCTGCGCAAGGCCGAGACTGGCGAGATCGATGCGACCCTGCTCGCCTTTGCCGGCATGAAGCGGCTCGGTCTTGCCAGTCGCGCCACGGCGCTGCTCGACATCGACGATTTCCTGCCTGCCGTCGGGCAGGGTGCCATCGGCATCACGGTTCGCGATGGCGACCACGAAACGCGGGTGAAGCTCGGAGCCATTCTCGACGTGGCGACCGGTTACGCGCTCACCGCCGAACGCGCCTTTCTGCAGGTGCTCGACGGCTCCTGCCGGACCCCGATCGCGGGCCACGCGACGGTGGAGGCAGGGCAGCTGTCCCTGCGGGGCATGGTCTTGCGCGTGGATGGGTCTGAAAGCCACGAGGGAACAGAGACAGGACCTGCGTCGGAAGCCCGCGAGATCGGGGTCAGGCTCGGGCGGCGCCTGCTCGAGGTCCTGCCACCCGGCTTCCTGCCCTGACATGCGCCTCCTCGTGACCCGCGCGGCCCGGGAGGCCGGGGAAACAGCCCGCCAGCTGCGGGAGCGGGGCCATGAGGTGCTGGTCTCCCCGGTGCTCGAAATGCGGGCCGCCGGGGCCTTCGTGCCAACTGAGCCTTTTGATGCCGTGTTGATCACCAGTGGGCAGGCACTGCGCGTTCTGACACAGGGGCAGCTCAACCGGATTTCGAAGCTGCCACTGTGGGTTGTTGGCGCCAGAACGGCCGCGGTCGCACTGGCCCGCGGCCTGCCGGCACCCATCGTCGTGGCCGAAGATGTCGCGAAGCTTGCGGCAACCTTGCGCGAAGCTGGAGACTCGTTCCGGAATGTTCTCTATTTGGCCGGGCAGGACCGCAAACCGGACCTCGAAGCGGCCTGCGAGGCCTTGGACCTGACCGTCCGAACCGTCGTCCTCTACGAGGCTCAGGCCGCCACGGAGCTCAGCGTGGAGGCGCGGGCGGGGCTGGTGTCTGGTTCACTCGACGGCGTACTTCACTTCTCCCGCCGCAGTGCTGCCCTCTTCCTCACCCTTGCCGATGAGGCCAGCCTCGGCGACCGGATCGGCGGGCCGCTGATCCATTGGTGCCTGTCCGCCGATGTCGCCCGGCCCCTGGCGGCGCGCGGGCTCCAGACCCGGATCGCACAAAAACCTGACGCCGCAGCCCTGTTCGACCTCATCGAAACCGGGTAGAGGGCTGGGATAAGACTTTAAAACCGGAGGAAAGCGATGAAGAGGCTCTCAGCCTTGTGGCGTGTGGCCGTGGCTCTTGCCGCAATGGCCTATGTGGCTTCCACATCCAGCCCTGCCTGCGCCCAGAGTGCCGAAGAGTATTTCCGCGGAAAGACCGTGCGCATCGTCGTGGGCTATGGGCCTGGTGGGGGCTACGACATCTATGCGCGCATGATCGCGCCCTATCTTTCAAAGACCCTCAACGCCAATGTGATCGTCGAGAACCAGCCGGGTGCAGGCGGTATTACCGCCCTCAACCGCACCATGAGCAACCCGCCGGACGGGCTGCAGATCATGATCGTCAACGGCCTTGGTGCCGCCCTGTCCCAGCTCACCGACCAGCAGGGCGTGCGCTACGACCTGGCCAAGCTGAGCCACCTGGGCACGGTCAGCGCTTCGCCATGGGTCTGGCTGGTGTCCAGCAATTCGCCGATCAAGTCTGTGAAGGATGTGCTCGACAATAAGCGCCTCTACATGTGGTCCTCGAGCGGCCCCATCGACGGGCTCTCTGACGGCGCGGCCTTCACCTGCGCGGCGCTGCATCTGGAGTGCGGCATCGTGCTCGGCTATCCGGGCAGCAACGAGGCCGCGCTTGCCGTCGCCAAGGGCGAGATGGACATGATCTATGTGTCCGATACCTCGGCCAACAACTACGTGAAGGCTGGTCAGAATCGTGGCCTTGCCACCATGGCGCGGGTGAAGTCGCGCTTCTTCCCGGACCTGCCGACGATCTTCGAGGCGACCAAGGTGAGCCCCGAGGGCGCCGCCCTGTTCGACTTCCATTCGACCGCGGAAAACCTCGGCCGCATCCTCGTTGCGCCGCCCGGCATCCCGGCTGATCGCCTCGCCTACCTGCAGAATGCTGTGAAGATGGCGCTCAGCGATCCGGTGCTGGTGGCCGAGGGCGAGCGCACCCAGCGCTACGTCGATTTCATCGACGCCGAGACCACCCGCAAGGCGACGGTCAGCGTCGTGGCCGACATCACCCCGGCCCAGAAGAAGCGCATCGTCGAGATCATCGCCAGCGCCGAGAAGAAGTGAGGATGAGCCGGGGAGCCTGACGGATTCCCCGGTGTCTCCCGCCCACGCCGGTGCTATGCCTCGCCCATGAACGGTGCGGCCGGCCTCTTCGATGCGGATGACCAGCAGGGCGGCGAAAGCGTCGCCGACGTGCTGGTGCCTGTTGCCGTCGATACCTCCTACTCTTATCGCGTGAAGGGCGGCCTTGTCCTTGAGCCCGGTGATTTCGTCACCGTGCCGCTGGGCAACCGCGAGGTGACCGGCGTTGTGTGGGAGGTGCGGCGCTCGGCCTCCGCCTCCAACCTGAAGGTCGTCGTGGAAAAACGCGACCTGCCGCGCCTCCAGCCACCCTTGCGCAAATTCATCGACTGGGTTGCAAAATGGACGCTGGCGCCGCGCGGCATGGTGCTGCGCATGGGCGTGCGGGCGCCGGACCACGCAGGTCCCGAGCCGGTGCGCATGGGCGTGCGGCTGGCAGGCCCGCCGCCTGAGCGCATGACGCCCGCGCGGGCCCGATTGATCGCCGCAGCCGAAGGTGGCTTCGCATTCCGCAAGTCTGAACTGGCGCAGCTCGCCTCCGTCTCGGCTGGCGTCATCGACGCGCTTGTCGATGAAGGCACCTTCGAAGTGATCGCCCTGCCTCGCGATCCGGTTGCCCTGCCGCCCGATTCCGACTTCGCGCAGATCCCGCTCGAAGCGGACCAGGAGGCGGCGGCGACGACGCTGGCGGAGAAGACGGCGAAGGGGGAGTTCAGCGTCACCCTTCTCGAAGGCGTCACCGGCTCGGGCAAGACCGAGGTCTATTTCGAGGCGGTGGCGGCGGCCCTCAAGATGGGCCGCCAGGTGCTCATCATGATGCCCGAGATTGCGCTGACCGCGCAGTTCTTGGAGCGCTTCGCCAATCGCTTCGGGACGCGTCCGGCCGAATGGCATTCGGGCGTGGCCGCGCGCAAGCGGGCGCAGATCTGGCTGGGTGCGGCATCGGGCGATGTGCGCGTGGTGGCCGGTGCGCGCTCGGCCCTGTTCCTGCCGTTCCGGGATCTCGGCCTCATCGTGGTCGATGAGGAACATGAGGCGGCCTACAAGCAGGAGGACGGCGTCTGCTACCACGCACGTGACATGGCGGTGGTGCGTGGCCAGATGGAGAAGGCCGCCGTGGTTCTGGCCTCCGCGACGCCCTCCATCGAATCGCGCGTCAACGCCCAGCAGGGGCGCTATGGGCGCGTCCTGCTGGCGCAGCGCTTCGGCAGTCGCAAGCTGCCCGACATCAAGGCCATCGACCTGCGCAAGGATGCCGCGCCGCGCGGCCGCTGGATTTCGCCGCGCCTGTGCGAGGCGGTGGAGCAGAACATTGCTGCGGGCGAACAGTCGCTGTTGTTCCTCAATCGACGCGGCTATGCGCCGCTCACCCTGTGCAATGCCTGCGGCCATCGCTTCCAGTGCCCCAACTGCACGGCCTGGCTGGTGGAGCACCGTTTCCGCCGCGCGCTCGTGTGCCATCACTGCGGCCACGTGGAACGACGACCCGACAATTGTCCCGAATGCCAGAGCGCGGATTCGCTTGCGGCCTGCGGGCCTGGCGTGGAGCGCCTGGCCGAAGAGGTCGCAACACTCTGGCCTGATGCGCGCGCATTGGTGCTGTCGTCGGATTTCCCCGGTGGGACCGAGCGGCTGCGGCGCGAACTGGAAGAGATCGCCAATGGCGCTTTCGACATCGTCATTGGCACACAGCTCGTGGCGAAGGGGCACAATTTTCCCGGCCTCACACTGGTGGGTGTCGTCGATGGCGATGTGGGCCTGTCTTCGGGAGACCCGCGCGCGGCAGAGCGGACCTTCCAGCTGCTGCAGCAGGTGACCGGACGCGCCGGGCGCGGCGAAAGGCCGGGACGCGCCCTGGTGCAGACCTGGCAACCCGATCATCCGGTCATGCGCGCCATCCTCTCGGGCGATACGGAAAGCTTCTACGAGGCTGAAACGGAGGCGCGTGAGCGCGCTGGTCTGCCACCCTTCGGGCGGCTTGCAGCACTGATCGTGTCTGGTAATGACCGCCCCTCGGCAGAGCAGCATGCGCGGGCTTTGGTGCGGGCTGGTTTCACGCTGCCGCCGTCCGACCGCTGGCGACTGACGCCAGCCGGGCAATTGCCGTCGAACGAGGAGATTTCGCTGCTTGGGCCGGCGGAGGCGCCTATTGCCGTGGTGCGGGCCCGCCATCGCTTCCGCATTCTCGTGCGAGCGCCGCGGTCGGCGGACCTGCAGGGGTTCCTGCGCGCATTGATTGCCGCTGGCCCGCCGGAGCGTGGCGGCGTGCGCGTGCAGGTGGATGTGGATCCGCAGAGCTTTCTGTGAGGGCGATGGCGCCCGCATTGGGCGTGCGACTCAGGTATGAAAAGCGATGTCCTTGGCTCATTCCGGGGTCATCATGCAGACCAAGCCCGAGAACGAACTCGAAAATGAATTCTTCAAGCTGGATGCGTTGCGCGCACGCCATCTTGATCGGATGAACAAGATCATGTCGTCGCTGCAGCAGACGCCTGCACTGCAGCCTGTGGCAGGTGCCGCTCCTCGTCCACGCGACTTCGATGACATGCGTCATCGCCAGTGGCGGCACAGCATGGCCACGCAGCTTGTCATGGTGCGGCGGGAGATGCTGCATCTTTCCCATCGGATCGACATGCTGGAAAAGAGCCTCAACGAAGGGCCCTGAACCTATCGCACGCTCATGCGGCGCTTGTGCAGGTCGACGACTGCGGTGGCAAAGCCGGTCAGGTCGTCCTGGGCCTCTTCCATGAGGCTTTCGACTGTTGGCGCAATGGGTGCGACGCAGCCCTTCGATTCGTCCGGCTCGATGCGCAGCTCGGCCGAAAATTTCTTGGCCAGGCTCAGCATGGCCGCATTGGTGACGAGGCAGCTCATGTAGAGGGTGTCGGCACGACGATTGCGGGCGGCCCGGACGATCCTTGCCATCAGCTCGCGGCCGATGCCGCGCCGGCGCCATTCTTTCTCGACGCTGAAGGCGGCTTCCGCCGAACCGCCGAAGCCAAGCGGCAGGTTGTGGCCGATGCCGCGCAGCTCCCCGGCGCCATGAACGATGCCATCCTCGACATAGCCGTAGATCACATCGTCGATGCCGAAGCAGCGGGTGGCATATTGCTCGATGAAGTCGTCGGAGACGGCCATGCCAAAGCGTTCACGACGCGCCGTCGGACCAAGCCGCAGGAGATGGGCCTTGAATTCCGTGAGATCGGTCGGAAACAGGCGTCTGACCACGCCGTGATGTA
>CAISZN010000309.1 GCA_903889985.1 uncultured Hyphomicrobiales bacterium
CGATGCCGACCCTCCCCGCAAGGGGGAGGGTGCGCGGCCTGCAATCCCTACGCCCGTCGCCCCAGAAACAGCGGCCCCTGCCGGCGCGCATGGCTTACATCCTGATGCTCCTGCCGCAGGGGCCGCGCCGCAAGATCCGCAGCTCCCTGGTCGGCGATGGTGACATGGGTCCCGCGTTGCTCGTCGTCGGTTGCGTGGCGGCCTAGCATGTCGCGCATCAGGCGCGCGCAGACCGGGCGCGGCAACTGGCGGCGCAGGGCGATCAGGGACTGGATGCGCTCATAGGGATGCGTCACCGGCGCACCCTGGCACATCAGCACGCGGGTCACCTGTTCCGGCGTCAGGAAGAGGGCACCAAGGGCCAGCACCAGCGGCTCACCCTGCCGGTCTTCCATGATGATCTGCGCCTGCGGCAGCGAGCATTTCAGCCCCCGTGCGAGGATCATCGAAAACAGTATCCAGTCGCCTGAAATGGCGGCCTGCTCCATCTCATCGGCGGTGGCCCGCTCCACCTCGTTGGGCTCGCGCGATTCCAGACTTGCGAGCACCGAAGTTTTCGCGTCCAGCAGCACGGATGCGCGCTGCAGGTGCGAGGCCCACAGAAACAGCGGCCCGAGATCGCGCTGATCCGGATTGCGCTGGCACAGGGCCCGCCCGAGGTCGGGATTGCTGCGCCCATGAGTCGCCATCAGGCGGAAGACTTCACGACTGATCGGTGCGCCCGGGTTCCGGGCGAGCGCGATCATGACCCCGACCTGTGCACGGGAGGCCAGGCCTGTGACAATCATCTCGTCAAGATCCATGCGCGAGGCCAGGGCCATGGTCATGGCGTCATCACCATGCATGGCGGCCCGCAGCAGGGTCTTGCGGGACAGGACAGGCGAACGGGCGAGGACCTCCGCCGCCGCCGGGCCTCCGGCCTGGATCAGGGCCACGAGCACGGATTCGGGGGTGCCGGCATCCGCGGCAAGCTTTCCCGCGATCACCATGCGCCCGGCCTCATCCACATGGGGCAGGAGCCCGAGGAAAATCTCCTCGTATTGGCGCACTTCATCGGCCGTGTGGTGCGGACGCGACAGATAGAGATCGGTCATCACCCGCAGGAGGACCGTCCGCATCTCGAGCTTGTTGTCCTGGGCGAGACGGGTCAGGCCCTGCAACTGCTCGGGTAGGTCCTTGGGAAGTGACATTTGCCCATCGGGGTTCAAGAAGATTCGATGTGATCGATTTTGGGACACAGACCTTGACGGAACATTAACCCTTTGCAGTGCGTAATCTCGCTCAGCCAGATCCAGCGGCATGATGCCGGCCATATGTCGGGGAGATCGACATGGGCGAAGTGGTTGAATTCAAAGGGTTTCAGTCAAAGCTTCCGAGCTGTGAACAGGCCGTCCCCGCCGGGGGCGCCCAAATTCTGTTTTTCCTTGGCGTTCGCTATGAGCGGCAGGAGACGCCTGCGGCTCCTGCCCACCTGAAAAAGCGTACGCGGGGTCGGGCGGCTGACGCCAAACCGGCGTCAAAGCCTGCTGCCAAGCGCCGGAAATCTCGCCAGCGAGCTTGAAATTTCAGGAGCGTGTGTCGCGGTCGAGATTGCAGCCAATGGCCGCAATGCGCTTTTGCGCCTCGATGAAATCCCCCGGCCTTTCGGCCAGCGCCCGCAGCAGCAGGAACCCCTGCGTGGTTGGGGCCACCAGCCGCAACTCCTGTGGCAGCTCATCGTCGGGATCATTCGCCTCGACCTGCTCGAGCTGTTCCTGAGTCAGCAAAAGCAGCTCAAGGCGTCCGCGCGTCGCGCTGCGGTCGGTCATGGAATAATAGACCTGCCCGAACCGCGC
>CAISZN010000310.1 GCA_903889985.1 uncultured Hyphomicrobiales bacterium
ATGCGGCAGGACCGTTCGTCCCATGTGGGTCAGCGCGATCTTTCCGGCTTTCAGCCGCGGAAGATTGGCGGCGAGTTCCGACCAGGCGATGTGTCCCGGAATGCCAGGCTCCCAGCCATAGCATTCGCAAATGAACAGGTCGGCGCCATCGGCAAGGCCTGTGAGTGCCTCTGTCCATTGCGTATCGCCAGAATAAGCGAAAGTGCGCTGGCCGTCGCTCAACCGCAGGCCGGTATCGATGGCCCCCTGCGAATGGACGACCTGCACAGTATTCAGGTGCAGGCCCAGCAGATCGGCCGGAGTGCCGGGCTCAAGCTCCCGCACCGACCAGTCGAAGCGCCAGTTCCGCCCGACGATGCGCGGGAAAAAGGCCTCGATCAGCGTATCGAGCCGGGCCTTTGTGCCGGGCGGACCGATGATTTCCAGCGGGCGGGTGCGCTTGAGCTCGAACTGGCTCTCCAGCAGCAGGAAGGGCACGCCGCCAAAATGGTCGCCGTGGAGATGGGACAGGACGATGGCATCAACCTCGGCAAGGTCGAGGTCCAGGCGCTTCCAGCCCACGGGAGCCGAGGCACCGAAATCCGCCAGGATGCAGCGACCCGCCAGATCGACACGGAAACAGGTATGGAAACGGCCCCCGCTGCCCCAGGCATCCCCCGATCCGACGATGGTCACCTTCATGCCTATCCCCTGTTTGCGCGCCGGCGAACCAGGACGCAGCCGTTGCAAATGCCTCTCACCAAAATGCTTTTGCATCAAGAAGAAGGCGGCAGGGAGGAGATCCCTGCCGCCGAAGGTGGTCACTGGAGGATCGAGCAATGATCACACCCTAGCCCCTCCTTCCGGATCCGGAAGTGCCATTTCGCACTAGTTAGATAATCTCGTTCAAAGGCTCTATTTCCTAGCCAAGCTCAGCCATCGGTTAACAATTGCGAATTAGATTACTAGCTTGTGAGTGGGTCTAGTTCGGTTGCGTAAATGAGCGAAGTCACTGCCGAAATGATCGAGCGCGGTCGCGGGCTCGATCCGCGGGTCGCCGCGCAGCGTCGGCAGCTGAACGCGCGCGTGCGCGAAACCCGGGCCAAGCTGACCTCCGATGGCACCGGAAATCCGATCTTCGACCACGAACTCCTGCGCCTCTATGCCCAAAGCCTGACAGGTGCCAGTCCGGCCATGGCCCTGCTTGCCACGGCCATTGGCGCCATGGCGCTCTTCTGGCTGCCCGCCCGGTCCGTCCTCATCTGGATGACGCTGGTCTCCAGCGGCCTCATGCTCACCCATGGGCTCGCCCGACGCTTCCTCGCCAAGCCTGACGCTGATGTAATTCCGCGTCGCTGGCGCAAGGGCTTCGCGCTCACCGCCACGTTCCAGGGCGTGTTGTGGGCAACCATCATCGTCATGCTGCTCAATGAGCAGGATCCAACTGCGCGCACCTTCGTCTTGTTCGTGCTGCTGCTCATTGCTGCCATGACGGCGATGGTGTCGGCGACCAATCCACTTGCCGTGCTTGGCGGGCTCACGCCCGTCATGATTGCCATCGGCGTGTTCATGTCTCCGGTCAACAATCTCCAGAGCCTGCCGATCACACTCACCGCCGGCGGCGCCCTGCTCTATTTCATCGTTCTCGCGCGACGTCTCTATTCCACAGCGCTGGCGACCCTGTCGCTCAGCATGGAGAAGGAAGCGCTGATCGCCGAGATTGAACAGGCCAAGTCCAATTCCGATGAGGCACGCCGTCGCGCCGAGGAAGCCAACCTCGCCAAGTCGCGTTTCCTCGCCACCATGAGCCATGAGCTGCGCACACCGCTGAATGCTATTCTGGGCTTCTCGGAGGTGCTGAAGACAGAGCTCTTTGGACCGCACCATGTGCCTGCCTACAAGGAATATTCCAACGACATCCATTCCAGCGGCCAGCATCTGCTGATGCTCATCAATGAGATCCTCGACCTGTCACGCGTCGAGGCCGGTCGCTATGAGTTGCGTGAGGAGTCCGTCTCGCTTGCCATGGTGGTGGAAGACTGCCGCCACCTGCTGAGCCTGCGCGCGAAGAATCGCAATCTCACCGTCACCGAGACGATCGAACCCGACCTGCCCCGCATCTGGGCGGATGAACGCGCCATCCGTCAGGTGACGCTGAACCTGCTCACCAATGCGATCAAGTTCACGCCGCAGGGCGGCACCATCACGATCAAGGTCGGCTGGACGGCACAGGGTGGCCAGTACATTTCGATCCGCGACACGGGCCCCGGTATTCCGGCCGAGGAAATCCCCGTCATCATGTCCTCCTTCGGCCGTGGCTCACTGGCCCAGAAGAATGCCGACGAAGGATCGGGCCTCGGCCTGCCCATCGTGAAGGGTCTCATCGAGCTGCATGGCGGCACCTTCACCATCAAGTCCGAAGTGCGTGTGGGCACGGAAGTCATCGTGGTCATGCCGGCAGAGCGTGTCATGGATGCCCTGCCCCAGCTCGATCCCGAACGGCCCATTCTGGAAGACAAGCCCAAGCGCAGCGGCTTGCGCATCACGCGCACGGCAGCGTGACTGGCAGGCTGTGCCGGGCACGCTATGGTCAGCGCCCCGGAGGAGCCCAAGCCCATGTCCCATGTTACCTCGAAGCGCTGGTCCATCGCCCTCGCGCTGATCACGAGCCTCTGCCTGCCAATGGCGGCATGGGCACAGGACAGCGAGCCGGCACCGCGACCTGAAGGCCAGCGATCACAACGCCCGCAGGGTGGGCCGCCAGCCGCAGCTCAGTCCCAGCCCGTGGCCCCCGGCTCTGGACCACAACAGGGACTGCGCCCCCTGCCTGCGGATGTGACGACCCATCACGCGCTTGTTCTTCCAGGCCGCACCCTGAATTTCTCTGCCACGGCCGGTACGGTTCGCCTCTTCGATGCCAACAGCGGCACACCCACGGTCGACATCGCGGTGATCTCCTACAAGCTGGATGGTGGAGACACCGCAGCGCGGCCTGTCACCTTCGTGTTCAATGGCGGCCCCGGCTATGCGTCCGGCTGGCTGCATCTGGGGGCACTGGGGCCATGGCGCCTTCCGATGGATGGCGCTGACGCCTTTCCCTCGGCACCGCCGGTGTTGACGGAAAATCCGGACACCTGGCTCGACTTTACAGATCTCGTCTTCATCGACCCGCCAGGAACGGGCTATGGGCGCATCCTCGCGGGTGAGGATGCACGCAAGACCTTCTTCAGCGTCGGCGGTGACGTGAATGTGCTCGCTGTCACGATCCGCCGCTGGTCGGAAGCCAACAGCCGCCAGGCCTCGCCGAAATACATTTTGGGTGAAAGCTATGGCGGCTTTCGCGCCCCCAAGATCGCCCACGCTCTGCAGACCGATCAGGGCGTTGGTGTGAATGGCCTCTTCCTCATCTCGCCTGTGCTGGATTTCCAGAGCTTCAATGCTGCATCATCACCGCTGGGTCTCGTGGCACGCCTGCCAAGCATGGCGGCGACAACCCGTGAGCGGAAGGGCGCTGTCACACGCGCGGCGATGCAGGATGTGGAGACCTATGCCAAGGGCGAGTTCCTCGCGGATCTTTTGCGTGGGGTGAATGACAAGGCAGCCATCGAACGCCTGACCAATCGCGTCTCAGCGCTGACAGGCCTCGAGACCGCAACCGTCAGGCGTGTGGGAGGGCGCGTCCCTGTTGGCCTCTTCGCCCGCGAGATCAATCGCGACAACGCGCGTGTTTCGAGTCTCTATGACGGCAATGTTACGGGGCTCGATCCCGATCCCTTCAGTGCGCGCAGCGAGGCGGACGACCAGCTGCGGATCGGGCTGCATGCGCCCATCATCCAGTCCATGGTCGATCTCTATCGCACCAAGCTCAACTGGGTCGTCGAGAATGGCCGCTATCAGTTCATCAACGAGCAGGCCGGTCGCCAGTGGGATTATGGGCGCAATGCGGAGGCCGTGCGCGACCTGCGCAGCGCGCTTGCGCTCGACCCGAAGATGCGCGTGCTCATCATGCAGGGTCTCACGGATCTGGTGACGCCCTATTTCCAGACGCAGATGGTCATCGACCAGATCCCGGATTTCGGCTCCCCCGATCGCCTCAGGATGAATGTCTATCCGGGCGGCCACATGCTCTATGCG
The DNA here is from genome assembly GCA_903889985.1 of uncultured Hyphomicrobiales bacterium. Lineage (GTDB taxonomy): Bacteria > Pseudomonadota > Alphaproteobacteria > Rhizobiales > Beijerinckiaceae > Terripilifer. The sequence continues at coordinate 4,114 of CAISZN010000310.1, forward strand.
CGCGACGAGAGCCGCCGTGCAATGCGCGAGGATGGACGAAGAATGATCGAGGCGCGCTAATTCGCGCGCTCGGGCACCTGCGCCTGTGAGAAGGTCGCCATGTCCGTATGGCAGGCGACCGCCGCCTTGATGAGACCAACGGCGAGTGCAGCCCCGCTGCCCTCGCCGAGCCGCAGGCCAAGATCCAGCAGCGGAACCTTGCCTAGGCGCTTCAGAACCTGCGCATGAGCCCCTTCAGACGAAAGATGGCCCGCAAGGCAATGATCGATGCTCGTCGGGTCGATGGCGTGCAGGATCGCAGCAGCAGCGCATACGACATAGCCATCCAGGATCACAGGCACACGCTCGATGCGCGCGGCCATGATGGCGCCCGCCATGGCTGCGATCTCGCGACCGCCGAGACGACGCAGGACTTCGAGCGGATCGGCCAAGTGATCCCTGTGCAGCGCCACGGCGCGCTCAACGGCTGAAATCTTGCGCGCGAGCCCCGCATCGTCGACGCCCGTGCCACGACCGACCCAGTCAGCCGCCGTGCCACCATAGAGTGCATGATAGATTGCAGCGGCGATGGTGGTGTTGCCGATGCCCATCTCGCCCAGACACAGAAGATCGGTACCGCCAGCAATGGCCTCCATGCCAAAGGCAAAGGTCGCCGCGCAGGCCTTCTCATCCAGGGCGGCTTCCTGGGTGATGTCGGCGGTGGGAATATCGAGGGCGAGATCGAAGACCTTCAGGCCGATGTCATAGGTCGCGCAGATCTGGTTGATCGCCGCACCACCCGCCGCGAAGGTCTCCAGCATGGCCCGGGTCACCGCCTGCGGGAAGGCCGAGACACCCTGCGCCACGACTCCGTGGTTGGCGGCAAAGATCGCCACCAGCGGTCGCTGCACGACGGGAAGCGAGCGCCCCTGCCAGGCGGCGAGATGCAGGACGATCTCCTCAAGCCGTCCCAGCGCGCCGGCGGGCTTCACCAGAATGGCGTCGCGCTCGCGCGCATCCTCCACGCAGACCTCGGAGGCCTGGGGCATGCTGGCGAAAAGGGCGCGGATATCGTCAAAAGGCAGGCCGGTGGCGGACATGGGCTCATCCATTAGGCCGGCACAGGCCGGCGGGCGGCGAAGTCCTAGTCGAGGATGCCCTCAACTGCCAGCCCCTTGTCTGGGCAAGCTGCGGCAGATCTCGACAGGAACCGCCATTTGGCGCATGGCTCAGCCATGATCCTGCGCGCCATAGCCTGCGATTTGCTTGCCTGCCTGCGGTTCTATTCGCGGCTGCCCCTGCCCGTCTTCGCCTTCGAGGCGGAGCCCCATGCCATGCTCGATTTCGCCCGCGCCATCCGTGTGTTGCCCCTGGCCGGTGTGCTCATCGCCATTCCTGCAGCAGCAGTCCTGCTCGGTTGCGTCGCAATCGGTCTCGCCCCGCAAATCACAGCCGGGCTGGTTCTGGTGGCCAGCGTGCTCACCACGGGTGCCTTTCACGAGGATGGGCTCGCTGACGCCGCAGATGGCTTCGGCGGCGGCAGCACCCGCGAGCGCAAGCTGGAAATCATGCGCGACAGCCGGATTGGCAGCTACGGCGGCGTGGCCCTGGTCCTTTCGCTGCTCCTGCGATGGTCGGCCTTGGTCACCCTGCTCTCAAGCGGAGCCCTGGCCGCTGCCCTCGTGTGGGTCGCGCTGGCTGGCGCCACGCGCACGGCAGCCCTGCTGCCGCTCGTCCTGCTGCCCCCAGCGCGACGGGACGGCGCCGCCTATGCGGCCGACCGGCCGAAACCCGGGTCCTATGTCTTGGCTTGCGCCATTGCGGGGGTCCTGCTGCTCCTGCCGTTCTTTGGCGGCCTGCACCTTGGGCTCAGCCTTGCCGCGATGATCGTCATCGCGCTTGCAAGCCTCGCCGTCACGGCCATGTCGAAGCGGCAGATCTCTGGCCAGACAGGCGATGTGGCAGGGGCAGCCCAGCAGGCCAGCGAGATCCTCGGGCTCATTGCTTTTGGACTGCATCCTTGATCGGCCATCAGGACCGAATATGGTGGCATGATGAGCCGTATCTCCACGCCCTGTGTCAGCTATTGCTGGATCGATCCCGTCCACGGCCTTTGTGAAGGTTGCGGGCGGACGAGGGCGGAGATCGCGTCCTGGTGCTTCATCACCGAAGACGAGAGGCTGGCGCTGATGCCAGGCCTCAAGGACCGCCTGGTTGCCCTTGGCCTTCCCGCCGGCGCGGCAAAGATCGCCGTGAACGCACGGCCCCCCGGGATCGACGGCACCTGACATGGGCCTGCTGCTTCTGCTTGGTGTGATCGCCGCGGCCGTCATTGCCCTGCTCATGCCGGGCGACCGTTTCATTGCCGGGATTCAGGCTGGCGATGCCATTGCCCAGATGGCCTATGGGCTCATCGCCGTGGCACTGGCTGGCTCGGTCATCCATCGCTATCGCGGGAGGCTCGGCGCAGGGCTGCGCGATGCGCTGCTCTGGATTGCCATCTTCCTTGCGGTGCTTGGCGGCTATGCCTATCGGGACGAACTCGAGCCAATCAAGGAACGTATCCTGGCGGAGCTGATACCGGGGCACGTGATATCAACGGAACCCGGCGTTGCGCAGGTGGCGCGGCGGCGCGACGGCCATTTCGGGCTGGATGTCCTGACCAACGGCCGGACGCTCGGCTATATGTTCGACACCGGGGCTTCAACCGTCGTCCTGCGCGCCGAAGATGCACAGCGCCTTGGCTTCGATCCGGATAAACTGCGTTTCGACCTGCTGGTTTCCACCGCCAATGGGCCTACGCACGCCGCAGCGGCCACCATCGATGCCATGACGATTGGCTCGATCACATTGCGACAGGTGCGCGCCATGATCGCAAAACCCGGCGCCCTGCAGGAAAACCTGCTTGGCCAGAGTTTTCTGGAGAAACTCGCGAGCTACAGCGTCGAGGGGAACCGACTGGTCATGCGGGGGCGCTGATCAATAACCCAGCAGGCTCATGACGAAGCGTGCCGAGACGAAGATCAGGAAGCATCCGAAGGCAATTTCCAGCGTGCGCTTCGACATGGCGTGAGCGAGCCGCACCCCGATGGGCGCTGTCACGATGCTGAGCGGCGCAAAGAGCACAAGCCCGAGGACCGAGACGAAGCCGATGGAGAAAGGCGGCAGGCCCACCTTGTCCCAGCCCGCCAGCATATAGCCGATGGTGCCCGGCACTGCGATGAGGATGCCGATGCCGGCAGACGTCGAGATCGCCTGATGGATCGGCCGGTTGTAGAACATCATGAACATGGATGAGAGCTGGCCGCCGCCAATGCCCATGAGCGCGGACAGCACGCCGATGATGAGGCCATAGACCTTCATCAACCAGCCGCCGGGCAAATCGTCGCCAAGCTTCCACTTGAGATTGAACAGCAGGCGGGCGGCATTGAAGCTGGCGACAACGACGAAGACGATCTTGAACAAGGCCGCAGGTGCAAAGCGCGCGCTGGCGCTGCCAATGATCACGCCGATAATGGTCGGCACGGCCCATGCGCGGATGATCGTCATGTCCACGGCCCCGCGCGCCTTGTGGGCGCGGAAGGAGCTGATGGAGGTCGGAATGATGATGGCCAGTGAGGTGCCGACGCACAGCGGCATGCGCACGGTCTCGGGCACCCCCAGGACGCGGAACAGTTCATAGAGAACCGGCACGATCAGCGCGCCCCCGCCAACCCCGAAAATACCGGCAAGCACACCTGTCACAGCGCCCGCACCCGCCAGCGCCACAGCCAGAAATGCGAGCTCACCAACCGAAATTCCTGCAAACATCCTGATAGCCTCGATGATTTGCGACCCTTCTGCGCCATGCGGGCGCGCGGTGCAACCTTCAGGCCGCAGCCGCCTCCCGGGACACGTGGGCCATGGCGTCGCGGAGGACTTCAAGACCAGCGCCGCGCTTTACGGCCTCGGTGGCGAGATGCCGGCGCCAGGACCGTGCGCCGGGCATGCCAGCGAAGAGGCCGAGCATGTGGCGGGTCATGTCAGCCAAGCGGACTCCCTCTGCGAGCCGGTCGGAGACATAGGGCAGATAGGCCTCGACCACATCGAAGGGCGAGGCAAAGGGGGCCGGCTCTCCGAACAGCTGCGGATCGATGCCCAGCAGCAGGTCAGGATCGTGATAAGCCGCGCGGCCAAGCATGACGCCATCCATAACGGCAAGATGCTCCTGCGACTGGGCGAGATTGGCGATCCCGCCATTGATGGCCATGGGCACATGGGGAAATGCGCGCTTGAGCTCATAAACCAGCGGATAGTCGAGCGGCGGAATGTCACGGTTTTCCTTTGGCGAGAGGCCAGCGAGCCATGCCTTGCGGGCATGGACGATGAGCGCATCCGTACCCGCCGCGGTGACCGAATGCGCCATGGCCCAGAGCGCCTCGCGTGGCTCCTGGTCGTCGACCCCAATTCGGCATTTCACAGTGACCGGGATCTTCGCCACCGCCTTCATGGCCGCCACGCAATCACCAACGAGTTGGGGAGAGCGCATGAGGCAGGCCCCGAAGGCTCCACTCTGTACCCTGTCGGAGGGGCAGCCGCAGTTCAGGTTAATCTCGTCATAGCCGAAGTCGGCGCAGATCACCGCGCATTGGGCCAGAGCTTTCGGATCCGAACCGCCAAGCTGGACAGCAACGGGATGTTCGCAGTCGTTGAAGCCAATCAGCCGCCGACGATCGCCATGGATGACAGCCGCCGTCGTAACCATTTCCGTGTAGAGCAACGCATGGCGCGACATGAGCCGGTGCAGGACACGGCAGTGCCGGTCCGTCCAGTCCATCATGGGTGCTACGGAAAAACGCCATGGGCTCAGCATGGGCTGCTCCTAGCAAGGCGCGCCGGCTGAGACAATGGGCTCTTGTCAGGCAATCCAGCGCCACAAAACAGAAACGCCCGCCTGCGAGGGTCTTGGCGCAGGCGGGCGTCATATCAAGGTGCGAGGATCATCAGCCGAAGAGCTTGAGGATCATCTGGCTGTTCTGGTTGGCAATCGAGAGCGACTGCACGCCAAGCTGCTGCTGGACCTGCAGGGCCGAAAGCTTGGAGGACTCCTGGTTCATGTCTGCGTCAACCAGCGAGCCGACGCCCTTGGTGATCGAGTCCATGAGAGAGCTGACGAAGGTCGTCTGGGAGGCGATGCGGGTCTTGGATGCACCAAGTTCCGAGGCCGCCTTGGTCACATCACTGAGCGCTGCGTCAGTGATGGAGATATAGTCCTTCATCGTTTGCTGATCGGCTGCAGAGTCCGTCAGCGCCGAGATATCAAGGGTGGCAAGCGTCGTCGTCGTCGAGCCCTGCGTGCGGCTCTTGTCGATGATGCCGGTCTGACCGTTGGCGTCATAGAGCTTCGTGGTGGACGTATCGACGTCGATCGTGCCGACACTGACTGCACCGGTCGTGTCGCGCGAGAAGGACGAGACGATGCTCTTGGTCGCATTGTAGCCGGCGCCGCTCGAATCGACCGACAGCCAGTTCTGGCCAGAGAACACAGCCGAATCAGCAACGCTTTGCAGCTGCTTCTGCAGGGCCCCGATTTCCGCCTGCACCTTGGTGCGATCAACACCAGGCTGTTCGGCAGCAACAAGCTTGGACTTGATCTGGTTGATGACATCCACGCCGCCATTGAGCGCGGAGGTGGCAACGTCGATGGTCGCAGAGCCAAGGGCAAGGGCGTCTTTCACAGAAGACAGGGCGCCATTGTCCGACTTCATGGTGGTCGCGATGGACCAGTAGGCGGCATTGTCGGAAGCAGTGGAAACACGAAGGCCTGTTGAAATATGGGCCTGGGTCGTCTCCAGTGCACTACGGGTGGCAGAAAGGGTCTGCAGGGCCGTCATCGCGGCATTGTTCGTTACAAGACTCGTCATAAAAACGCTTCCTAGTACTCAGCTCCAGGAACAGTCCGGGGTCACACCGGAAATGACTTCTTGGCGTCATGCCCTCGAGAAGCTCCAGGCGGGGAACCTTCGCGTCGTCATCCATGAACGAAGCTAGGCGGTTAACCTTTCAGCTTTACCAAGATCTGCAAATGGCCAGTTAAGGTTAATAGGTCATTTATTGTTATTTTTCATGACTTTAGATCGCCCTTCATGGTTAACGGTCTGCCAGCGTGACGCAAGTTCTGGAAACGTGGTTAATGCTCCCTTTCCAGCTCCCCGGTCCTCGTGCCTTGCCTCCCCTGCCCTCCCGGGGCATCCTCTGCGCCACGAGGGGTTCAAGCCCCCGGATTTGCGACGCATCGGGGAGGTCAAAATGCATCGCCGCCAGTTTCTACGTTCCGTTCCACTCGCCGCTGCAGCCACCATGGGAAGCGCTTCGCTGGGTCATGCCGACGATTTCCCGCATGGCGAGCCAAGGATGAAGCGCTTCGATGAGCAGCGCTGGGCGCTCGACAATATCATCCAGGCCAATGGCATTGACTGGGATCAGGGACACACGGGCGTGCTGCTGCGGGCCTGTGGCCTTGGCGTGCAGGCCGACATGGCAGGGCTGCGCCAGCGTGTAAAAAAATATGCCGACATCGTGCCGGCCTTCGAGGCACTCGCACGTCGACGCGAAGCCCTCGCGCAGGAATATGAAAAGAACGAAGAACTGCTGCCTGCCCGTGAGAACTATTACATTGCAGCCGTCTATTGGGGCACGGCAATGTGGGGCCTTGAGGAACACGGCCCGCGCCTGCGCAATAACAACGCAAAGAAGCGCGAGACCTTCACGAAATACATGGCGCTTGCAGACCACAAGATCGAATGGGTCGAGATCCCCTATCGTGGCAAGACCCTGCCGGGCGTGCTCCACCTTCCGCCACGCTACAAGGCGGGACAAAAGGTGCCTGTCATCGTCGCTGTGCCGGGCATGGATGGGTTCAAGGAACGCACGGTTTCCCTCTATGCGGATGGCTGGATGGAACGCGATTGTGCGGTTCTTGCGATCGAAGGCCCAGGCTATTGGGAAAGCCCGGTGCGCGGCATCTTCATCGACGTTCAGGGCTGGGTCGAGACCGGCAAGGAGGTCGTGAAATGGCTGCGTGCACGCCCTGAGATCGACGCGGACAAGATTGCAGCAACCGGGTCGAGCTTCGGCTCTTTCTTCTCCGCGGCAATGATCTCGGAAGAGCCGGCCTTCAAGGCCTGCGCGGTGACGGGCACCTGCTACGATCCCGGTGGCAAGGCGATCTTCGACCAGGCTTCGCCAACTTTCAAGAAGCGCTTCATGTTCATGTCGGGGATCACGGACGAGGCCGAGTTCGAGAAATTCCGCAAGACCATCGACTGGAAGGACTTTGCCGGCAAGATCAAGGCGCCCTTCCTGATCGCTGCTGGTGAATCTGATGAACTGTGCCCGCTTGAATATACGGAAGCCTTCGTGAAGGCCCTTGGCGGACCAAAACAGCTGATCGTCTATCAGGACTCTCGTCACTCACTCGCAGGCCCTTCCGTCTCGAACGGCCCTGATCCGCGCATTTACCAGGCTGAGTGGATCAGCAAGCGCCTCAATGGCAAGCCAATGACAAGCGAGCGCTGGTTCGTCGACAACAGCGGCCGGCTGCAGAAGACAGCTCTGGCTTAAGCTGAACATCATCCGGGGCTTGGGCTTAGCCCCGGATGATCTTTTGATTTCGCTCAAGGCGGTAAATCGTCAGCATGCTTCCTATATGTGAGATCGGTCGATCGGCAGGTGAGTCCGGGACCGGCATGGCCACGGGAGTAAGAATATGGCGATCAAGGACATCCTCGTTCATCTCGACACGTCAGAACGCGGGAGCAATGTCGCAGATTTCGCCATTGCGCTTGCGACAGAGCTTGGCGCACATCTCACGGCAGCCGGCACAGTGCTCGAGATCATCCCTCCGGCGTCCTTCATGGGCGAATATCCCTATGACATCATGGCTGCCGCCACCGAGCAGGCGCGCGATGCTGCTGAGGCTGCCTATCAACGCTTGAAAACAGCCGTGCCTTCCAACGTCCAGACTGATTATGTCTCGATTCAGGCTGTATCCGGACAGGCCAGAGAAGATTTTGGACGGCTGGCGCGCCATTTCGACCTAGCTGTCGTTGGCCAAGGGAATATCGAGGAAGGCACCGACGACGAGCTGATGGCTGAGGGCGCCCTGTTCCGCTCAGGCCGGCCGGTTTTCATCGTACCCAACATCCAGAAGGGTCCCATCAAACTTGGTAAAGCAATGGTTTGCTGGGATGGCGGGCTCCCGGCGGCACGGGCCCTGGCAGGCTCCATCGACCTCCTGACACGAGCAGGATCCGTGGAGGTCGTCTCTATCTCCGGCCGAAACCTGCCCAGCGAGGAATTGCCGGGCTTCAACATCACCCGCCATCTCGCCCGCCACGGCATCAAGGCCGAGCTGAGAAAACTTCCGGCAGCGGAGGATATCGGCGCGGCACTGCTGTCCTATGCTGCTGATAGTGGGGCGAATTATATGGTCATGGGCGCCTATGGACATTCGCGAATTCGCGAATTCATCCTGGGTGGGACGACGCGAACACTGCTCGCCTCGATGACCCTGCCGGTCTTGATGGCGCACTAATCAAGGAAATTTGATTAAAAAGGAAACGCGCCCAAGTCGGGCGCGTTTTTTTGTCTTTCTCCAGCGGAACAGCGAGTTGTTTGGTTAGCAAGTCCTTTCAATAATTGCGAAGAACTCTATTCGATTAATTGCAAAATTGTTCGCTGCACTTCCCAACCTAATCTTAAATCGCAGCCCCCATATTCGCTCGTGACAGGACGCTCATTCGACTTTGCGTCGTCACTTGAATGAACTGAAGAGGGGACTGAACATGAACGCAACGATCCGCCAGATCCTGAAGGACCATGGCCGCCTGCCGGTGGATATCGACAGCCTTGCCGATGATCAGGATCTCTATGCCTCTGGCCTGACCTCTTTCAGCGCCGTCCAGGTAATGCTCGGCATCGAGGAAGCCTTCGATATCGAATTCCCGGAGCGCATGCTCAATCGCAAGACCTTTTCCTCCATTGCTGCGATTGCCGCTTGTATTGGCGAGATCGCACCCAGCAAGGCTGCCTGATCATGAAGACACTGATCGATCGCGCCAGTGAAGTGGCCGCCGTCGCAGCGCAGTACTGCGACGCGGTCGACCGTGATGCGCGCTTCCCACACGAAGCCATTCGCGCCATGAAGGAGCAGCGCCTGCTCGGCATCATGATTGCCACCGAATATGGTGGGGAAGGCGCGACAACTCAGGAAATCGCCGAGGTCTGCACCCTGCTCGGACAGCATTGCTCGGCCTCAGCCATGATCTTTGCCATGCATCAGATCAAGGTCGGCAGCCTCGTCACCCATGGCGAGGACACGCAATGGCATCGTGACTTCATGCGGCGCCTGACCGGCGAGCAGCTGCTGCTAGGATCGGCCACCACAGAGAATGGAACGGGCGGCGATCTCGGCAGCTCGATCTGCGCCATCGAACGCAAGGGCGACACCTTCACCCTGCGCAAGGATGCAACCGTGATCTCCTACGGGCAGCATTGCGATGCCATCCTCGCCACGGCGCGCAGGGCACCGGATGCACCCAATTCCGATCAGGTGATGGTTGTCCTGACGAAGGATGGCTACTCGCTCGACAAGACCGTTGACTGGAACACGATGGGCATGCGCGGCACCTGCAGTGAGGGCTATATCCTCAATGCGCAGGGAGAGAACGAGCAGATCTTCGAGAAGCCATTCGCAGAAATCTCGGCCCAGTCCATGCTCGCCATGGCGCATATCTTCTGGGCAGCCCTGTGGTACGGCATAGCCACCAACGCCGTGTCCCGCGCGCAGAGCTTCGTGCGCATCGAAGCGCGCAAGAAGCCGGGCACACCGCCTCCGGGCGCCCTGCGCGTGGCGGAAGCTGCGAGCATGCTGCAGCTCATGAAGGCTAGCATCGCCTCCTCGATCCATCGTTTCGAGGCGGGTCGCAAGAATGTCGACGACCTCACCTCGGTGAGCTTTGCCATCGACATGAACAACCTCAAGATCGGCGCCTCGCGCCTGTGCGTCGACATCGTCCAGCAGGCGATGATGGTGTGCGGCATCATGGGCTACAAGAACGACACGCCCTTCAGCCTGGGTCGCCACATGCGCGACGCCATGTCGGCACCGATCATGATCAACAACGACCGCATTTTCGGCAATACGTCGAACCTGCTTCTCGTCCATCGTCTCGACCAGCGGCTTGCGGGGTAAACCATGTGCACCGAATGTGATTTCCGGACAGAACTCTTCAAGCGCCGCATCCTGGTCGACACCGGCATCGACGGCTTGCCTGCCCGCAGCGGCATGTTTGAATCCGTCATCACCGGCTTCGACAATCTCATCACCAGCTTCGGTGGCGGCGATCATCCGGAAGTGATGCGCTTCCCGCCCGCCATGAACCGGGCCCGCTTCGAGAAAAGCGGCTACATGAAGAGCTTCCCGCAGCTTGCCGGTACGATCCACGCCTTCAACGGCACCGACAAGGGTCATGCGACCCTTCTCGACAAGCTGATGGGCGGCGAAGACTGGACCGACCAGCAGGAAGCCACCGATGTGGTGCTGGCACCCGCCGCCTGCTACCCGCTCTATCCGACAGTTGCCGAACTTGGGCCCCTGCCGGACGAAGGCCGCCTCTACGACCTGCAGTCCTACTGCTTCCGTCGTGAGCCCTCGAAGGACCCTGCCCGCATGCAGATGTTCCGCATGCGTGAATATGTGCGCATCGGCACGCCCGATCAGGTCACCGACTTCCGCCAGACCTGGCTTGACCGTGGGCGTGAGCTCATGTCGAAGCTCGCGGTCCCCTTTGATGTGGATGTGGCCAACGATCCCTTCTTCGGCCGCGCCGGTCGCATGCTCGCCAACAACCAGCGCGACCAGCGCCTGAAGTTCGAGCTGCTGGTGCCAATCGAAAGCACCGAGAAGCCCACGGCCTGCCTGAGCTTCAACTATCATCAGGACCACTTCGGCACCCTGTGGGGCATTCGCACCGCCAAGGACGAAGTGGCGCATACCGCCTGTGTCGGCTTCGGCATGGAGCGCGTCGCGCTCGCCCTGTTCAAGCACCATGGCTTCGACACGCGCGAATGGCCGGCCCCTGTGCGCAAGGCTTTGTGGGGCTGACATGCGCCAGGTGATCGCCGACATATCGCCGGACAATTGGCGGTCTCACGCCCTGCATGACGCATCCCGCGACTGGCAGGAGACCAACTGCTATGTGGACCTCTGGATCGAGGTTCTGCATGCCCGCGGCCTGTCGCCGGAAGCCATGATGGGCTTTTGCGTGACGCAGGATTTCGAGGGCGACCAGTTCACCTTCTTCAAGGTGCCGCTGGAAGATCTCGAAACCCTCTATGACATCCGTGTCGGCGAGCTGTCGATCTACGACAGCCTCGAAGGCCATGTGGTCGAGCAGATCCGACAGGGCCGCATGGCGCTCGTCGAGGTGGATGCCTTCCACCTGCCCGATACGCGTGGCATCACATACGGACTCGAACATTCCAAGACCACGATCGGCATCAATGTGCTCGACCCCGATGCGCGCCGCCTGCACTATTTCCATAACGCAGGTTTCTACGCGCTTGAAGGTGAGGATTTCGATGGCGTTTTCCAGCGCCATAATCCGCCTGGGCCGCAGAGTGCCAATCTGTTTCCCTATGTGGAGTTCGCCAAATTTGGCCCCACGCCCCTGCAGGGCGAGGCCCTGACCGAAGTCGCCGTTGCCCTGTTGAAAGGCCACCTCGCCCGTGCCCCGCAGGACAATCCGATCACCGCATTCAGCAAGCGCATCGAAGCTCAGGCGCGCATGGTGAAGGAGCGCGATCCCGCCTTCTTCCACAAATATGCCTTCAACACGCTGCGCCAGCTCGGTGCCAATTTCGAACTTCTCGCCAGCCATCTCGACTGGCTCGCGGCCCGGGGAATCGAGCGAGTTGAGGCTGCAGCCGGAACGGCACGCGAACTCTCTGGCAGCGCCAAGGCCTATCAATTCCAGCTTGCCCGCGCCGTCTCGCGCGGCAAGACGGAAGCTCTCGTCGCCCAGCTTGAAGGCCTGCAGGCGCGCTGGGGCGATGTGATGGGCCTGCTGCGCAACCGCTTCGCGTGATGACATGACCCTGCTCGTTGCTCCCCATGAGGCCCCCCCTCTCTCCTGGGTTCTGACGGGCGGATCTGGGGAGGGCGCCATTCCCCTCGGCGCCCTCCCCGCAAAAGTTCCCGGCACGGTTGCGCAGGCCCTGTGCAACGCGGGGCAGCTCGATCTGCTTTCGCCTCCTGACCTTGCAGGACAGGACTGGTGCTTTTCGACGATCATCAAGGGCGAGGGTGCATATGCGCTGCTCGTCGACGGAATTGCCTCCGCCTTCGAAATCTTGCTCGACGATGTGATCATCCTCGAAGCCGAGAGCATGTATGCGGGCCATCGGCTCGACCTTTCGCTATCAGGCAGCCATAAGCTCGCCATCCGCTGCAAATCGATGAAGCCGGTCTACGAGCGCGCAGGCAGGCGTGCACGCTGGCGGCCAAAACTCGTATCACCTCAGGGACTCAGGCTGACCCGCACAAGCTTTCTGGGTCATATGGGTGGCTGGTGTCCGCCGGTGGCACCCGTTGGCCCCTTCCGAAACCTTCACCTTGTTCCTGCAGCAGCTCTCTTTGGTGATGTAACCCTGCGTACCCGCTGCGATGGCGATGACGGCATTCTCGAATTCAGCTTCCAGACAAAGGCCCGCAATGTCTCGGTCGCCTGCCGGGGTGAACGCTTAGACCTGAAGGCCGCTTCGGAGGGTGCATTTGGAGGCGCGCTGCGAATTCCAAATGCCGAACGCTGGTGGCCGCATACGCATGGCGTGCCGGTCCTGCACGAGGTGAGCGCCGAAATCGAGGGGCAGACCATCAGCCTCGGCCGTGTCGGCTTCCGCACCATCGAGATCGACCGGGACAGCGACGGTGAAGGCTTTGGACTGATCGTGAACGGCGTCCCTGTCTTTTGCCGGGGTGCGCTATGGACCAATGCGGATCTCATAGGCCTTCCCGGCACGCGTGAGGCCTATGAACCGCTTATCGCCCGTGCGCGCGAAGCAAACATGAACATGCTGCGGCTGGGCGGCACCATGACCTATGAGACGCGCGCCTTCTATGACTTGTGCGATGAGAACGGCCTGCTCGTCTGGCAGGATTTCATGCTCGCCAATTTCGACTATCCCGCAGCTGATCCAGTCTTCGTCGACACAGTGCGGCAGGAAGCGCGGCAGGTGCTCACCATGATCGGCGCCGCACCTTCCCTCGCTGTGCTGTGCGGTGGAAGCGAAGTCGCCCAGCAGGCCGCCATGATGGGACTCCCGAAGGCTGCATGGTCGAATGTGATTTTTGACGAGGTGCTGGCGAGCGAATCCGCCAATGCGCGTCCCGATGTGACCTATGTTCCCAACACGCCCCATGGCGGCACCCTGCCCTTCGAGCCGCGCCGTGGTATCTGCCATTATTACGGTGTCAGCGCCTATATGCGCCCCATCGAGGACGCGCGCAGCGCCCAAGTGCGCTTTGCAGCCGAATGCCTCGGCTTTGCGAATGTGCCCGATGGTCCGGTGCCTCTCGATCATGAGACGGGCGAGATCGTTCATCCGCTCTGGGGTGAGCGATACGAGCGCGACGTTGGTGCGACATGGTTTTTTGAGGAGGTCCGCAATCACTATCTGAGTGAGCTCTATGGCATTGAACCGCAGGCGCTCTGCCGCGAAGACCCTGAGCGCTATCTGGATTTCTCGCGCGCCGTGAATGCTGAGCTCGCCGAAAGCGTCTTCGGACTCTGGCGCCGCCACGGCTCGCCCACACGTGGCGGCCTCGTCTGGTTCCTGCGCGATCTTTATGATGGCGCCTGCTTTGGCGTTCTGGATTCGCGCAACCAGCCAAAGGCCATCTGGCATGGGCTCGCTCGCGCATTCCGGCCGGTGCAGGTGTTGCTCACCGACGAAGGGCTGAATGGGCTCGACCTGCATCTGATCAATGAGCGCGCCGAGACTATCGAGGCAAGACTGACGCTGAGCTGCCTGCGTGATGGATCATTTGCTGTCATGCGCGCCGAGAAACAGATAGGTCTCGCGCCGCGCAGCACCAAAAAGCTTGCTGCGACCGATCTCTGGGGGGCCTTCTTTGACACGGCCTATGCCTATCGCTTCGGGCCGCCGTCCCATGATGTCACGATCGCAAGCCTGCATGATGCAGATGGCATGCTGCTGGCGGAAGCGTTCCACTTCCCACTGGGCCGTGGCCACGAACGCCATGACCTTGGCCTGACGGCAGAAGTCCTAAGCGATGAACACGGCTTCGCGCTGGCAATCTCAACGACACGTCTCGCACAGTCGCTTCATATCGCAGATGCCCACTGGCGCGGCGAGGAAGACTGGTTCCATCTCGCCCCAGGCCAGCGCCGGGTCGTGCGTCTGATTCCGCGACGTGACGCAAATATTCCGCCAAACGGCGAAGTGCGAGCGCTCAATAGCGACACATCAATTCCCTTTGAGGTGGCTCCATGACGCCCCTGCACTTTGCGGGTTCCCCCGGCTATCTGCATGAAGCGGGGGGAGACTGCCTCGTCCTCATGGCAGGAGCCGTCGGCTACGAACAATTGTGCGTGCAGCGCATGTGGCGTGATTTCGCGGAACGCATTGCAGCTGCCGGCTATCCGGTCCTGCGGTTTGACTGGGCAGGTTGCGGCGATGCCCTTGGTAGCGATGCTGATCCCCAGCGTTGTGACGCCTGGGAGCAAAGCTTTACCGATGCCCTCACCTATGCGCGCTCAACCCTCGGCATGAAGCGCATCGCCGTAGTCGGCATGCGCCTTGGCGCGCTCATTGCCGCGCGCGTGCTGGCAGCTACCGGCGACGTGGAAGCCATGGCGATCCTTGCTCCGCCTGCCAACGGCCGCATGCATGCGCGCGAACTTGCGGCTCTGGCCAAGGTGATCGGCACGCGTGAGCCACCGCCAGGCGTCCCCGGCATTGCCGAAGGCGATTTCGAAGTGGCGGGCTTTCTCGTCACCGCGCAAACGCGCGCTGACATGGAAGTCTATGACCTCCGCAAGCTGGCCGCGCGGCCCGCGGCCAAGGTGCAGCTTCTGACACAACCGGGCCTTGCCAGTGCGCAAGCCCTGGCTGAGCATCTTGTGTCGCTCGGTGCTGACGTCGAGTCAGGAAGCTTTGAGGGCTATCAGGAGCTGATGGCTCAACCGACCTTCTCGACGACCAACGAGGCCCCCCTGCTGGCAGTCATCGACTGGCTCAAGGCAAATGCGCCCCTGAACACCGGCACCATGCCATTGCCCGCACTTCCGCCTGCACGGCTTGCGACAGGCCACTATGTGGAAGAGAGCGTCATACTTGGGGGCGAAGGCCCTATTGCCGCAGTCTGGTGTCGGCCTGTTCGGGACGCACATCCTGCGGCCGTGCTCTTTGTCAATGCAGGCGGTAACCCTCGCGCCGGTTGGGCGCGCATGAATGTGGATTTTGCCCGCACACTGGCGAGCGACGGCATCACCTCGCTGCGGATCGACGTGGCTGGACTTGGCGACAGTCCGCCGGTTACCGGGCGCAAGGAGCAGGTGATGTATGAGGCCGATCCGCGCCGGGACGTGGCAGTGGCTGTGGATGCACTACGCGCTGCCGGCTTCGCGCAGGTGATGATCTTTGGCCTTTGCAGTGGCGCCCATCTGGCGTTCCATACAGCGGTGGAACATGAGGGCGTAACCGGCTTCGTGCTGGTCAATCTCCAGAAATTCATCTGGCGTGCGACCGATCGCTTTGACATCGCGCTGCGCAACGCATCCTTCCGCTCAAACGAGCACTACAAGGCAGCCCTGCGCCGCAAGGACACCTGGCTTCGCCTCATGCGTGGCGACATCAACGTGACGGGCATCACCCGCGCCGTTTCGCGGCGCCTGTTGCGCACGCTGGGCACAAGGGCGGCCTCGGCCGGGCGCGGCCTTGGCCTCGTGGATGATGATACGGCCAAGGTCCGGCGCTGGTTCCGTGACCTCTCGAAACGTGGGGCGCGCGGCCTCGTGATCTTCAGTGCGGAGGACGGCGGTCTCGATGAGGTCTTCCTGCACATGGGTGCGCATGGCCGCGACCTGACCAGGCTCCCGGGGATGGACCTCCAGATCATTGAAGGCGCAGATCACAACGTGACGCCGGGGTGGGCGCGGCGCCAATTGATCAGCATCGTGAGACGCTTCCTGCTCGATCAGGCAAAGCCGGAAGCGACCCGAAGCGCGGCGCAATAGCTCGCCGAAGTGCGGCTTCTGCTGTGGCTTACTCTTATGTCTAACGCCCACCATTGCGATCGGGCTTGCTTTTGTTCCTGTGCCACTTAGGTTTTTGCGGAGCCAGACCGCGTGGCTGGTTTGACGAGGGGAACGCCAGTTGGACGGGGACGTCATCCTGCAGACGCAGGGTCTCACCAAGGAGTTTGCGGGCTTTGTTGCAGTGCGTGACGTGGATCTGAGGATCCGTCGCGGCTCCATCCATGCCCTCATCGGCCCCAATGGCGCCGGCAAGACCACCTGTTTCAATCTACTCACGAAATTCCTGACGCCGACACGTGGAACGATAGTCTACAACGGGCGCGATATCACGAATTTGAATCCGGCAGATGTGGCTAGGCTTGGGCTTGTCCGGTCTTTCCAGATCTCGGCGGTCTTTCCCCACCTGACGGCTATTGAGAATGTGCGCGTTGCATTGCAGCGAAAGCGAGGCGACAGTTTCGACTTTTGGCGCTCGAAGCGAGTCCTCGATACCTACAATGAGCGCGCGCAGCAGCTGCTCGACGACGTCGGCCTGTCGGACTTCACCCGGACGCTGGCTGTGGAAATGCCCTATGGTCGCAAGCGGGCCCTCGAAATCGCAACGACCCTTGCCCTCGAGCCGGACATGCTGCTGCTGGATGAGCCCATGGCTGGCATGGGCCATGAGGACATCGACAAGGTGGTTGAGCTGATCCGCCGCGTTTCGGCCAATCGCACCATCCTGATGGTCGAGCACAATCTCAATGTGGTC